>JBDTSC010000254.1:0-5686 GCA_039931375.1 Ardenticatenales bacterium | reverse complement strand
CCGCCCACCGCCACGCTCGAACCGTCGGCGACGCCCACGCGGACCGCGACCCCAACGCAGGACGCGCCCGCGACGCCGAATGCGTCCGCGACGCCGGTCGCGACCGAGATCCCGTCCGGCGAACCGACGACCGCGACCCCGCCCACCGCCACTTCGGTGCCCACGTTCACCAGTGAACCGTCCTCGACCCCACCGCCGGCCAGCGAAACCGCGGTCGCGACGGCCACCGAACGGACGGGCGCGCCGGCGGTGATCTACCTGCCGTTCGCGAACCGCTACGTGCGGCGCCGGTGACGGGTCGAATCCGTTCGTTGGGCGATCACGGCGGGGCGGCGATGCCGCTGCGTCACCGGATCCACGCGAGCGGACCTCTCAGCGCGAAACCACCACCGGCAGGTGGACGATCCGCGGCATCGCCCAGTGGACGTGGCCCAGGAGCTGGAGGAACCCGGTCACGGGCTGCTCCACTTCGCGGCGGATGGGCAGGCGGCCGTTCGGGCTGCGGGTGCAGGCGCGTTGGGCACCCTGGTCCAGCAGCCAAATGTCCGTGGCGCGGTCGGCGCGGGCGGCGGCGATCGCGCTGAGCGGGCACGTCATCAGCAGGATCGCCCGGCTGCCGCGCACCTGGATGAGGACGGGCAGCACCTGGGGGTTCACCGGGAACTGGAACGTGGCCACGCCGTACAGCAGCGCTTCGTTCGCGTCCACGGCCGCCAGCAGGCGCCAGTCGACGTCGATCAAGCGGGCCGGCTGGTCCGTGCCGTCGCCGCGCGGCACGGTGAGGTCGCTGGCCGAGACCTCGGTCCAGACGCCGCCGCTCAGGTGCAGTAGGACGCCGCGCGGCGTGGCCGCCGGGCGCGTCGTCGCGTCGTCGCGGCCGATCGCCCACGCGGCGCGCGGGCCGGCCATCTGCACGTCGATCACCGTGCCCCGGACGGGCGACGCGTTGGGCGACCACTTGCCGCTGACCCATTGGTGAAGGGCGCCGTCGTCGCCCGCCGCCCAGCCCGTCTCGGCGCCGCCCGGCCCGATCGTCGCGTCGAACGGCGCGACCAGGCCGTCGCAGCCACCGCCCAGCGGGAACGACCCGTCGTTGCAGACGAGCCCCCCGGTTGGGAGCTGCGGCGCGTTTGGAATGCGCGACCACGCGCCGTTCGCGTAGCCGATCAAATCGCTGTCCCGCCGCGCCCAGAGCCGGCCGCCCAGGACATCGCGCAGCTGCCGCGGCCCGCCGCCAACGGGCAGGTCGATCGCGCGCCACTGGCCGTCTTGCCACGACCATAGGTCGGTCGTGCCGGGCCGCGGCGCCACGCGCCACGCGTACGCCGAGTCCGGCCCGGCGGTGTCCACGAACCAACGGGCATCCTCGGCCGAAATCCGGAACCGATCGTCCGCGGTCCAGCCGTCGGGGGCGCCGCGCAGCGGCAGCGAGCCGCGCGCCGTCGCGAACCACACCGGCCCGTCGCCGCCCGCCGGTGCGCCGATCGCCGCCACGTCGCCGCCGACGGCCGCCTCCCGCGGGCCGCCGCCGGCCAGCGGGTGGACCAGCCGCAGCGCATCGTCCTGCAGTGCGAACAGGCCGATCATGCCCTCTACCGGCACGGGCTGGTTCTGCGCGCTCGGCAGCGCGGCGGCGGCGACGATCGTTCCGTCGCGGCGCGCGGTCACGTCGAGCCACGCCCGCTCCGGCTCCTCGCCGCGGTCCAGAAACGCGGCGTCCCAGCCGCGGTCGTCGACCGCTGCGCTCGTCCAGCGGTGGCCGTCGTACCGCCAGAGGGCGGCGCCGGCCGTGAAGCCGCGGAACGTCGGCCGGCCGGCGATGGCGGCGCCCCGGACCACGGGCCCCTCGAGGGTCTCGCGCACGGACAGGGCGACGCGCATCCACTGTAGGCCCTCCGGCAGCGGCGGATCGGCGGCAGGGTCCGCGGCGGGCAGCGCGAGGTCGAAGGCGGTCCAGCGGACGCCGTCCCACGCCAGCACGTCGCTGCCCGCCGCGGCCAGCGCGCGGCCGTCGGCGGCGAACGCGAGGTCGGTGATGCAGCCATGCGCGGCCGGCAGCGAGAGCGCCTCCCAGCTCGAGGCGGTGCGGCGCCACGCCAGCGGCGTCGGGTCGGCGACGGCCGTGCACCCGCCGATCCAGACCGCGCCGGTCGTCGGGTCGATCGCCGCGCTGAACAGGAGCCGGTCCGTCAGATCGGGGCCTTCGTGCAGCGTCGCCGCCCGGCCATCCCAGTGGACGATCGCGCCGGCGTTCGCGGCGTAGTCGAAGCCGACCGCCCAGACATCGTCCGCCGCGGTGCCGACGGCGGCGTAGAGGTCGGCCGACGAGGCGGGGTCGATGGCGGTCCAGATGCCGTTCGATCGCCGTGCCATGCCGCCCTCGTGGCCGACGGCCCAGATGTCGGCCCCGGCGCTGGCGAGCCCATACGCGAAGTAGACCCCCTGGGTGTCGATCTCGCCGCCGGGCCACCACGCGCCGTCCTGGAAGCGCACCACGCGCGGCCGCGACATGAGCGACAGCCAGAGCGCGCGCCCGTCGTCGGCGAGGTTGACGACCTCGTCATCGGCGGTCAACGTCTGTAGGGTATAGGCTGGCGACCACGTCGCGATGCCGAACTGGCGCATGAGCGTGTCCGGGTTGTTCGGCCGCGTCTGGGCCTCGGCCCGTCCGCCGACGGCGGCGAGCGACAGCGCCGCGAGCAGCGCCGCACTGAGAGCGACGGGCGCGACGGGCGCGACGCGGGCCGTGAGCCGGGCGGCGCGTCGTATGCGGCACGGCGGAATCGAGAAGCGGTCGAGGTGCATGCGATCGAACCTCGGGTGTGGGGCACGACGGGTCGGGCTCGGGTCGGGAACGGCGCGGACGCGGCCTCGGGCGCAGCGTTCGGTGCGGCCCCACTCGGGCGCCCGAGGATGATAGCCTCAACGTCGGATCGGGCGATCAGGACAGCCGCGCCGCGCACATCGCCCGCTCGATGCGTATGATTTCCAATTCCCGACGACGCGCCCCAAAGGGGAACGAGCCGATGGCCCTCCAGATCTTCAACACGCTCACCGGCCGCAAGGAGCCCTTCGAGACGATCGAGCCGGGCATCGTCAAGATGTACGTCTGCGGGGTCACGGTCTATGCGAGCGCCCACGTGGGCCACGCGATGAGCTACCTCGTGTTCGACACGATCCGCCGCTACCTCGAGCATCTCGGCTACACCGTGCGCCACGTCCAGAACTTCACGGACGTCGACGACAAGATCATCGCCCGCGCCAACAGCGAGGGGGTTTCGGCGTTCGAGATCGCCGACCGCTACGCGCGGGAGTTCACGATCGAGATCGATCGGCTCGGGCTGCTGGCGGCCAACATCTATCCGCGCGTGTCCAGCGAGATGCCGGCCATCGTCGCCATGATCCAGGACCTCGTCGCCGGCGAGCACGCCTACGCGCCGGGCAACGGCGACGTCTACTTCGACGTCGGCAGCTTCCCGACGTACGGTCAGCTCTCGCGCCGCAATCTGGCCGAGGCCCGTCCGACCGAGGCCGAGGCGTCCTTCAAGCATACGCCGCACGACTTCGCGCTCTGGAAGGCCGCCAAGCTAGGCGAGCCGGCGTGGGCGTCGCCGTGGGGACCGGGGCGGCCAGGCTGGCACATCGAGTGCTCGGCGATGGCGCGGGCGCATTTGGGGGACTCGATCGACCTGCACGGGGGGGGCGACGACCTCAAGTTTCCGCACCACGAGAACGAGATCGCCCAGAGCGAGGCGTGCTGCGGCGTGACGTTCAGCCGCTACTGGGTTCACAACGGGCTCGTGCAGGTCGGCGACGAGAAGATGTCCAAGAGCCTGGGCAACATCGTCTCAATCCGGAGCTTCCTGAACGCCCACGAGCCCGAGGCGCTGCGGCTGTTCGTCCAGAGCGGCCACTACCGGAACCCGACGACGCTGACGGACGAGGCGATCGAGGCGGCCGAGAAGGGACTCGCCCGGCTGCGCGGCGCGCTGCGGCCGGCCCACCCGTCCGCGGAGGCCACCGCCCACGACGTCGTGCCGCTCGCGAGCGCCGCGATGACGGCGCAGGCCGAGTTCGACGCGGCGATGGACGATGACTTCGGGACGCCGGGCGCGGTGGCCGCCTTGTTCAACTTCGTCACCGAGATCAACCGCGCCCGCGAGGCCGGTGTT
The DNA here is from genome assembly GCA_039931375.1 of Ardenticatenales bacterium. Taxonomy (GTDB): domain Bacteria; phylum Chloroflexota; class Anaerolineae; order Epilineales; family Epilineaceae; genus Avedoeria. The sequence goes on along the minus strand of JBDTSC010000254.1, from coordinate 1,514 downwards.
GGGCCGAATGCCCTGGAGGCGGCGCAGGCGACGCTCATCCGGCTGGCGGGCATCCTGGGCTACGACCTGCCGGCCGGCCATGCGGCTTCAGCGGCCGGCGGCGGCGCCGAAGTGGGGCCGTTCGTGGATCTCGTCCTCGAGCTGCGCACCGAGGCCCGCGCCGCCCGTGACTTTGCGACGTCCGACCGGCTGCGGGACGCGCTGGCCGAGCGCGGCGTCGTGATCGAGGACGGCCCGTCCGGCACGACGTGGCGGCTCACATGAGCCGTCCCGACCCGGGTGGCGAAGCGTTGTTCGAGCCGGCGGGCCCCGACGGCGACGAGGTGATCTACGGCCGCCATCCCGTGCTCGAGGCGCTGCGCGCCGGCGAAGCGCTGGCCGAGGTCGTGATCGCCGAAGGCGCGCACGGGGACATCGTCGGGCAGATCGCCCGGTTGGCGCGGGAGCGAAACGTGACGGTGCGGCACGCGCCGCGCCCGGCGCTCGACCGGCTGGCGCGCGGGACGGTGCACCAGGGCGTAGCGGCCCGTGTCGCCGCGTCCAGCTACGTCGACGTCGCCGAGATCCTGGCGGTGGCGATCCGGCGCGGCGAGGCGCCGTTCGTCGTCGTGCTCGACCAGATCCAGGACGTTCACAACCTGGGGGCGCTCATCCGCACCGCGGAGGCCGCCGGCGCGCACGGGCTGATCCTGGCGGACCGGTTTGCCGTCGGGATCACGGCGGCGGTGCGCAAGGCCTCCGGCGGCGCCGTGGCCCACCTGGCCGTCGCCCGCACGGACTTGGCCGAGGCGTTGGACACGCTGAAGGCCGCGGGGCTGCGCATTGTGGGGCTGGCGATGGACGGCGAGACGGACTGGGCGACGGCCGACCTGACCGGTCCGCTGGCGCTCGTCGTGGGCAGCGAGGGGCGCGGGATGCGCGCGGCGGTGGCGCGCCGGTGCGACCTCGCCGTGCGGCTGCCGATGCGCGGGCGCGTGGCGTCGCTCAACGCGGCCGTGGCGGGTGCGATCGTCGTCTACGAGGCGGTGCGCCAGCGCGGGGCCGATGCGTCGCCCGATGGGCCGGCCGATGGGCCGCCCGAGAGCCCATCCGACGACGCGACCCCCCACCCTTAATTGTTTGACCCGCCCGCGCAGCGTGCTCTATACTGGCCCTTCGCGACCTGATGGCCGCTTGGCGGCTGCTGCCTGCACGCCGGCGTAGCTCAATTGGTAGAGCGACGCACTTGTAATGCGTAGGTTGTCGGTTCAAGTCCGACCGTCGGCTCTTGCGACGGACGGCGCGTGGGCTCCGACGGCGCACCGGCGGCGGCGGCGCGGGCGGGTCGAGCACAACCGCATACGTCGACTGGGGCGGGTACCCAAGTGGCCAAAGGGGGCTGACTGTAAATCAGCTGGCAACGCCTTCGGAGGTTCGAATCCTTCCCCGCCCACTCGTTTCATCCGCAGCCGCTTCTTCCACATCATTGTTCGGTTCAGGAGGACAAACCCAATGGGCAAGGCAACGTTCGTACG
>JBDTSC010000253.1:0-5694 GCA_039931375.1 Ardenticatenales bacterium | reverse complement strand
CGGTTCTCGAGCCCCATCACGACGTCCAGGTTGCGCAGCCCGATGTCCGCGTCGATCACCGCCACCCGCCGGCCGCGCCGCGCCAGCGCCACGCCGATGTTGGCGGTCGTCGTCGTCTTGCCGACGCCGCCTTTGCCGGACGTGATCGTGATGACCTGGCCGCTCGAGATCGGTTGCGTGTCCATCAAAGCTCGTTCTCCGGGTAGGCGGGGCGTGTGGGCCAGTGACATGTGGGTCGATGAATTCGGGACGGTTGCGGATACGCGGACCGGTCGTCCGCCGCTAGGGCACTGTGCGCCAGCCCTCGACGACGATCCGGCCGTCGACCTCGCGCGCCACCTCCGGAACCGGAACGCGATCCGGCTCCTCCGGCGCGCGGGCGATCGCCGGGCCGATCCGCAGCTGCGTCGGCGCAAGGTCCAGCGCGCAGACCGTCGCGCCGGGCATCGACAGGCCGGCTTCCACCGTGCCGCGCAGCCGGCCCCAGACCACGACGTGCCCGCCGGCCACGATCTCCGCGCCCGGGTTCACGTCGCCGAGGATGACGACCGTCCCATCATGGCTGATCCGCTGCCCTCCGCGCAAGGTGCGCGTCACGAGCAGCGCGCCCTCGACGGGCGTCACGGCGGCAGGCGGCGCGCTCGGCGGGGCGGAACGATCGGAGGGGCTATCCGCCGAACGGATCTCGACGAGCACCATCCCGGCGCCCGCCAACCGCTCCGCGAGCCGGGCCACGAGGACTGGATCGAGCGGTCCGGGCCGCACCTCGACCGCCGTCGGCGCGCCGTCCAGGAACGTACGCCCGCGGCGGGAGAGCTGTTCGTCCAGGCTGTGCATGATCGCGTCGGCAGACGCCGTGCTGTCGATCGCGATCGTCATCACGCTGCCCCGGCCCTTGATCGCGACGGGCGGCTTGGGCGGCAGCGGCGCTTCCTGGGTCATCGGTCGCCCCGTGACGGCGGCAGGGCGGCGCCATCCGACGGACCGGCGCCCGGCGCGGCGTCGCCGTCCGGCGTCGGGCACGGCGGCGTGGTGCACGGCGTGGCGGCCGGCGCCGGCTGCGGCAGGCCGAAGTACGTGCGCAGGATGTCGGCGGCGATCGGCGCGGCCACCTGCGAGCCCTCGATGATGTGGTCCAGGCCGCGGCCGTCCACGAACACGGCCAGCGCGATCTCGGGCGCCTCGTACGGCGCGAACGCGACGAACCAGGCATGCGTCAACAGGTTACCGTACTTGTCCGTGCGCGTCCGATAGTGGCCGTCCGCGTCCTTGAAGACGTCCACGAACTCCGCCGTGCCCGTCTTGCCGGCGATCGCGATCTGGCTCGGCAGGCCGGCCCACGACGCGGTGCCGCCGGGCAGGACCGCCTGGCGCATCCCCTCGCGCACGAGCGCGATGTTCGCCGGATCGACGGGCACGCGGCGGATCTCGCCGCCGACCGGATGGCGGGGATCGTCGCGGCCGTCCGCGCCGCGCACGTGGGTGACGAGGTGGGGTCGGTAGAGCGTGCCGCCGTTCGCCACGGCCGCGACAGCGTTCGCCATCTGCAGCGGCGTCGCCAGCGTGTAGCCCTGGCCGATGCCCATGATGTATGTCTGGCCGGTGCCCCAGTACTCCTTGTTGTAGCTCGCGAGCCACAGCTTGTTCGGCACCAGGCCCGGCACCTCGCCCACCAGCTCGATGCCCGTCAATGCGCCCAGCCCGAACGCTTTCGCATACGTCCCAAGCCGATCGCTGCCCAGCCCCGGTTGGTTCGACCCGTTCTCGTAGTAGCCGCCAGCGACCTGATAGAAGAAGACGTCGCACGATTGGGCCAGCGCCCCGACGACGTTCAGCGAGCCGTGCCCGCCCCGGTTCCAGCACACGAACTGCTGGCGTGCGTCCGGGTTGTAGGCGTTCGGCAGGTAGATCGCGCCGGGATCATTGATCCGCGTCTGCGCCGTGATCACGCCCTCCTGCAGTCCGGCCGACGCGGTGATCACCTTGAACGTCGAGCCGGGCGGCTGCCCGGTCAAGGCGCGGTTCACCAGCGGCAGGTCGGGATCCGTGAGCAGCCGGACGAACGCCTCCGGCGACGCGCCGGTGGAGAACATGTTGTTGTCGAACGTCGGCAGCGTCACGAGCGCCCGCACCGACCCGTCGCGCGGGTCGATCGCCACGACGGCGCCGCTCTTCGCGCCGGAGCGCTTGAGGCCGCGGGCCAGCGCTTGCTCCGCGGCTTCCTGGAACGACAGGTCGATCGCCAGCTCGAGGTTCGCGCCCGGCACCGGATCGCGGCGCGTGCCGCCCACCTCGTCGAGCGGCCGCCCGACCGCATCGACCATGACGACCTGCTCGCCCTTGCGGCCGTGCAGGACGTCCTCGTAGCTCGCCTCGATCCCGCTGCGGCCGACGGTGTCGTAGATTCGATAGCCTTTCGCCCGGTAGTCGTCGACCTCTTCCTCGGGGATCGCGCTCGTGAACCCGAGCACGTGCGCCATCGTCGGACCGGCCGGGTACTCGCGGACGCTCGACTCCGTGACCAGGACGCCGGGCAGGTCGCCCTGCATCTCCATCAGCCGGAACGCCGCCTCGCGCGTCACGTTGCGGTCGATCGGAATCGCCTGCCAACCGGCCCACACCGTCTTGTTGCTCGCCGGATCGACCGGCATCAGCCGGATGATGTTCCGCGGCGCGCGAAACATCGCCCGCACCGCGTCGTCCTGGGCGCCGCCCTGCGCGTCGCGCGGGCCGGTGCGCCCGATCCGCACGCTCGCCGCCCGCGGGTAGACCGTCAGCCCGATCGTCTCGGCCACGGTGTCCAGCACGGCGCTCCGCGCCGCGGCGGACAGCTCGCCCAGCGCGCCGGGCACGATCGAGACCGTGAACCGCGGCCGGTTGAAGACGACCTGCACCCCGCGGCTATCGTACACCACGCCCCGATCGGCTTCGATCTCCTGCGACACGTAGCGGTTGTCCCGCGCGTCCGCCCGCAGCTCGGCGCCCCGCAGCACCTGGATCTGCCATTGGCGCAGCAGGAGTCCGCCGAACACCACGACGATCACCGCCCGCAGCGCGATCAGGCGTCGACGCATGCTCGCTTCAGCGCCCACCTAGCGCTCCCATGCCAGGCGCGGTCCGTCCGCGCGGCGCATCGACCAGCGCAAGGGAAAGTACACGACGGGCAGCCAGAGCAGGTTGAGCAGCACCGCCGGCACGACGAGCCGCGCCACGGCCGTCCACGACCACGCCACGACGTTGCCGCCGAGCGCGAGCACGACCATCTGCACCAGGACAAAAACGACCGTCGCGGCCGCCGCCAGCGCCGCCGGCATGAAGATCGAATCCGCCAGCCGGCCCGACCCGCGGCCGACGACGATCGCCGCAGCCGCCAGCGGCAGCGTGTACGTGCCGATTGGCGCGGCCGAGAGCTGATCGCACAACAGGCCGGCGGCCAGCGCCCACAGGAGGCCGGTGCGCGCCCCGCGCACGTAGCCGCAGCTGACGATCACGAGCAACGGCAGATGCGGCACGGCGCTGCCCAGCGACGCCGAGGGCATCACGGACACCTGGGCGACGACGGCGACAAAGAGCACGAGCGCCGCGGCGTACGGGTTCATGTCGAGCCCCGACCGATCACGGCCGCGGGTCGGCCGCGGCGGGCCCGTTCGCGGCGGGGGACGCCTCGTTTGCCGCGTCCGCATTGGGCAGCGGCTCGGAGCGCCAACCGGTCACGACGAGCACGAGCTCGACGCTGCCCAGGTCGACGAACGGGCGGACGACCGCCTCCTGGTTCGGGCGCTCGTCGCTTTGCCGGACGGCCACGACCTGGCCGATCGGCATCATGCCCGGGAAACTGTCCGCGTTGTCGAGCCCGCTCGTGTGCACGACGTCGCCGACGACGACGTTTGGTGGCATCCCGGGGCCGTTCTGGGGGATGAAGCGCAGCGTCATCTCGCCCGAGGCGGATCCGAACAGCATCCCGGTGGCCCGCGAGCGCTCCACCCGCGCCCCGACCGCCGAACCGCCGTCGCTGATCAGCTGGACCTGGCTCGCGCCGTCGTAGACCCGCACCACCCGGCCGATCAGGCCGCGGTCCGACGCGACGGGGTTGCCGACGACGACGCCGTCCGCGGCGCCCTGATCCAGCCAGAGCGCATGCACCAACGCGCCCGGCTCGCCGCCGACCACGCCCGCCCGGACGCTCGCGCCCAGCAGGTCGAGGTCGATGCGGGACTTCTTGAACCCAAAGAGCTGCCGCAGCTGCTCGTTCTCGCGCATGAGCTGCCCGTACTTCGTGGCCTCGACCTGCGCGCGGGCGTTCTGCTGCTCGAGCACGGCGTTGCGGGCGATCAAGGCCTCGATCCGCCGCGTCGACGTCGAAACGATGCCCACCTGCTCGCGCGCGCCGCGCAGCACGTGCGTGATCGGGGCGAGCACGCGCGCCACCGCGCCGTTGATCACCGCCGGTCCGCGCCAACCGTTGGCCAAGCCGAACATCACGCCCAGCAGCGCCAGGGCGAGCATCCACGACGACCGGTCGCGGCGGACCATCCGCGCCTACCGCCCGCCCGTGGCCAGCGCCGCGCGCTGCGTGGAGGCCAGCACCGGCGCGAGGTTGTCGAGGTCTTCGAGCACCAATCCGGCCCCACGCGCCACGCACGCCATCGGATGCTTGGCGACCTTGACGTCGATCTTGGTCTCCTGCTCGAGCCGTTGGGCGAGGCCGCGCAGCAGCGCCCCCCCGCCGGCCAGCATGATCCCGTGCTCCATGAGGTCCGCCACCAACTCGGGCGGCGTGTCGTCGATCGCGTCCTTGACGACGTCGACGATCGTCTGCACCGGGCCGGCCAGCGCCTCGCGGATCTCGATGGAAGAAACATCGACGCTCTGCGGCAGGCCGGTGAGCAGGCTGCGGCCGCGCATCGCCATCGTCAGCTCCTGGTCCAACGGGAAGCCGCTGCCGATCTCGTGCTTGAGCTGCTCGGCCATGCGCTCGCCGATCGCGAGGCTGTACCGCTTGCGGGCGTAGTCGATGATCGCCTCGTCCATCTCATCGCCCGCGACCCGCAGGCTGCGGGCGACGACGATGCCGCCGAGGCTGAGCACCGCGACCTCCGTCGTGCCGCCGCCGATGTCGATGATCATGCTGCCCATCGAAGCCGTGACCGGCAGCCCCGCCCCGATCGCGGCGGCCATCGGCTCCTCGATGAGGTAGCACTCGCGGGCGCCGGCGCTGATCGTCGCATCGTGGACGGCTCGCTTCTCGACCTCGGTGACGCCGCTCGGAATGCCGACGACGACGCGCGGCTTGGGCAGCGGGCTGAACGAGCGCTCGTGGACCTTCTTGATGAAGTACACGAGCATCTTCTCGGTAATCTCGAAGTCGCTGATCACGCCATCGCGCAGCGGCCGCACCGCGATGATGTTCGCCGGCGTGCGCCCGACCATCTTCTTGGCTTCGGAGCCGATGGCCAGCACCCGGCGCGAGCGTTTGTCGATCGCCACGACGCTCGGCTCGTTGATGACGATGCCCTCGCCATCGACCGTGACGAGCGTGTTCGCCGTCCCGAGGTCGATGCCGATGTCGCGCGAAAAGAGACCGAGCAAGGCATTGAGGGGACTTAGCACGCGGTGCGGCTCCTAGAGGATCGCAACCCCGGACGGACGGCGAAAGACCTGTCGGAGTATACCACACGCAGCGGGTCGCCGCGG
>JBDTSC010000252.1:0-5708 GCA_039931375.1 Ardenticatenales bacterium | reverse complement strand
AACCAGAACGGCCAGGTTCAGCAGAGCGCCCAAGAGATCGACATGTCCGCTACGAACGCGATGACGCTCGTGGGCACGAAGTCGAGCCCGATTCGCCAGATGTCGCAGAAGGGTTGGGGCGGCGCCGCGGCGTACCGCCCGTCCAACGATCCGGCCAAGGTCGGCAAGATCTACGTCATCGGCGGCGCCAAGACGGACCTTGACTACACCAAGTTCGCGGGCACGACGCCTCCGGCGAACTACATCGTCGAGGGCGAGGACACGATCTTCGAGTACGACATCGACGCGGACAGCTGGACGGCGATCACCGGCGCCGGCGCGCTGGGCAACCGCCTCTTCCCGTCGGCCGCCTACTCGCCGGACGCCGATGCGATCCTGGTCGTGGGCGGCATGAAGGACTGCGACTTCGTCGGCGCGATCGGCACCAAGTCCTGCTCGCCCGACACGCTTCAGCCGATGTGGCTGACGTTCGACAAGACGACGGGCGATGTCAGCGGCCTGGCGCCCGCCGAGAGCGGCGGTCCGTCGAAGATCTACGGCCAGACCTCCGTGTATGACGCCACCCACAAGTGGATCATCACGTACGGCGGCACCTCGACCGGCAGCAACGCGGACCGCAAGGCGTGGGCGCTCGACATGAGCGGCGCGACGCCGGCCTGGAAGAACCTGCCGGACGCCCCCAAGGCGCTGGCGTTCCACAGCGCCGCCTACGACAGCAACCACATGATGATGGTGACCCACGGCGGCGTCAGCTCGTCGTTCTTCAAGTCGAACGAGGGCTTCAGCACCGCGACGTACGGCCTGGACCTGACGGACCCGGCGGCCCCGAAGTGGAGCGACCTGGGCGCAGGCGGCCTGAACCCGTCCGAGCGCATCGGCGGCGTGATGAACTTCGTGTCGAACCCGGGCGGCCTGATGAACGTCGTGATGAGCACGGGCCGCCGCAAGCTGCCGAGCACGCTGACGAGCAGCCAGACGGTCAGCAAGAACAACGACGTGCTCGACTGCACGGTTGGCGTTCCGACGACCCCGCCGGCGACCACGACGACGCCGCCGCCGAGCGCGACGACGCCGGGCGGCGGTACCGCGACCCCGGTCCCGACGTCCAGCGCCACGCCGGATCCCAAGGCCTGCCCTGGCCTCGAGACGAAGGCGCCCGCGGCCGCGATCAATGCCGCCGTCGCCAACGCGGCGCAGGTCAGCGGCTATGGAATGGCGTGCAACCCGAACACCCCGTGGAACCCGGTCTCGAACCCGCTCCGCAACTACTTGAGCTTGCGGAACGTGAACGTGCCATACCACCCGGTGTACAACGGCTTCATTTGGAAGTGCGGCTGCCCGTAAGGGCTAAGCCCACGGCGGACCGTACGTCCGCCATCGAATGAACGAAGCACCCCCGGCCGGATTCACCGGCCGGGGGTGTTCGCTTTCGAGCCGCCGCCGCGGCGTGTTATCATCGCCCCGATGACCACCGAACCGGACGCTCCACCCGCCTTCGACGTCGACGCCGTCGCGGCGCTCGCCCGCTTGGCGCTGACGCCGGACGAACGAGCGCGCTTCAGCGCGCAGCTCAGCGACGTCCTGGCCTACGTGCGCCAGTTGGCCGACGCACCGGTGGAATCCCATGGCCGCATCGGCCAAGGGGAGGGCGCGCGGCTGCGCGAGGACGTCGTCACGCCGTCGTTGCCGCGGGACGCGGCCAAGGCGAACGCGGCGGACACGTACGCGGGTTTCTTTCGCGTTCCGCCGCTGCGCGAGTAGGCCGGATCATGTCGAGCTCACCGCCCATTCCGCCCACTCACGCCGCGGAGGCCGACGTGACCCGTTGGTCCGTCGGCGAGACCGCTGAACACCTGCGCGCCGGCCGGACGACGTCGCTAGCGGTGACGGAAGCGTATCTCGCGCGCATCGAAGCGCTCGACCCGTACATCGGCGCCTACCTCACCGTGACGGCCGACCTTGCGCGTGCACAGGCCCAGGCAGCGGATGCGCGGCGCGCCGGTGGGGAGGACGGGCCATTGCTCGGCGTGCCATACGCCCTCAAGGACCTCTTCACGACCGCCGGCGTGCGCACGACGGCCGGCTCGCGCATCCTGGATTCGTACGTGCCGCCGGACGACAGCGCGGTGTACGCGGCGTTGTGCGATGCCGGGGCGGTCCTGCTGGGCAAGACGAACATGGACGAGTTCGCGATGGGCTCGAGCACGGAGAACTCGGCCTTCCATCCGACGGCCAACCCATGGGATACGAGCCGCGTCCCGGGCGGTTCGAGCGGCGGATCGACCGCGGCCGTCGCGGCCGGCATGGCCGCCTTCGGCATCGGCACGGACACGGGCGGGTCGATCCGGCAGCCGGCCGCGCTGTGCGGCGTCGTCGGCATGAAGCCGACGTACGGGCGCGTCTCGCGCCGCGGTATGATCGCGTTCGCCTCGAGCCTCGACCAGGCCGGGCCGATCGCGAGAACGGTGGCGGACGCCGCGGCGATCCTCGGCGTCCTGGCCGGCGAAGACGACCTCGACGCCACGAGCGCGCGCGAGGCCGTGCCGGACTACGCCGCGGCGCTGACCGGGGACGTCCAGGGACTGCGGGTCGGCGTCCTGGCCGAATACTTCACCGCCGGCTTGGACGAAGCGGTGCGCGCACGCGTCGAGACGGCGATCGACGTCCTCGTCGACGCCGGTGCGCGGCGCGTCGAGGTCAGTATGCCCGACGTCCACTATGCGGTCGCGACGTACTACCTGATCGCCACGGCCGAGAGTTCGGCCAACCTCGCCCGGTACGACGGCTTTCGGTACGGCTCGAGCAGCCACGCACCTGGGCTTTGGGAGCGGCTGGCCGAGACGCGCGGGATGGGCTTCGGCGAGGAGGTGAAGCGCCGGATCATCCTTGGCACGAACGCTCTGTCCGCCGGCTACGTGGATGCGTATTACAGCCGAGCGACGCAGGTCAGGGCTTTGATCCGCGCCGAGTTCGAGCGCGCGCTCGAGTCATGCGACGTGATCGTCGGCCCGACCGTGCCGGCGCCAGCGTTCCCGCGCGGCGCGAAGATGGACGACCCGCTGGCGATGTACCTGAACGACATCTATACGATCGCGCTGAACCTGGCCGGCATGCCCGGCCTCTCCGTGCCGTGCGGCCTCGTCGACGGCCTGCCGGTCGGACTGCAGGTGATGGGCGGCGCTTTTGACGAAGCCACCGTGCTCCGAACGGCGGACGCGTATGAGCGACGGGCGCCGTTCCCCAGCGCACCGGCGCCGCTCGACACGGCGAGCCTCGCCCCGATCCGCTGACACCGCCCGGCACCCCCAAGGACGCGCGCATGCCCGCTCCCACGCCAAACCTCACGCACCCACCGACCAACGCGCTGCGCACCGCCGCGCGTGTCGACGCCGTACCGCCGAGCGGCATCCGACGCTTTTTCGACATCGCGGCCACGATGCCCGAGGTGATCTCGCTCGGGATCGGCGAGCCGGACTTCGTCACGCCCGCCCCGATCCTGCGCGCCGGCATCGCGTCGATCGAGGCGGGCCACACGGGGTACACGTCCAACAGCGGGCTGATCGAGCTGCGGGTCGCTCTGGCCGAGCACCTCGCAACGCGCTACGGCGTGCGATACGATCCTGAAACGGAGATCCTGATCACGGTCGGCGGCAGCGAGGCGCTGCACATCGCGGCGCTTGCCCTCGTGGACGGCGGGGACGAGGTGCTCGTGCCCGAGCCGTGTTTCGTGGCCTATCCCGCGGTGGTCACGTTCGCCGGCGGCACGCCCGTGCCGGTGGCCACGCACGTCGAGAACGACTTCCAGCTGGACGTCGCCGACCTCGCCGCCGCCACGACGGCCCGCACGCGGGGCATGCTGATCGGCTATCCGAGCAACCCGACTGGGGCCGTGATGGACCGCCCGCGGCTCGAGGCCGTGGCGGCATTCGCGGCGCAGCGGGACCTCTTCGTGATCTCGGACGAGATCTACGATCAGCTCGTGTACGGGATGACCCACACCTGCATGGCGTCGCTGCCGGGCATGCGCGAACGGACCGTGCTGCTGGGCGGTTTTTCGAAGAGCTACGCGATGACGGGCTGGCGGATCGGCTACGCCTGCGCGCCGGCGCCGATGATCGCGGCGCTGCGCAAGATCCATCAGTACATCATCATGTCCGCCCCGACCGCCGGCCAGTACGCCGCCCTGGCCGCGCTCACGGACCCGGCGGCGGCCGCGGCCGTCCAGGACATGCGCGCGGCGTACGATGCCCGCCGCCGGCTCGTCGTCGACGGCTTCAACGCGATCGGCCTGTCCACGTTCGAGCCGCGCGGCGCGTTCTACGCGTTTCCCGACATCCGCGCGTCCGGGTTGGACGGCGACACGTTCTGCGAGCGGCTGCTGTACGAGCACAAGGTGGCCCTCGTGCCCGGCCACGCGTTCGGCGAGGCAGGGCGGGGGTTCGCGCGCTGCAGCTACGCGGCGTCGTTGCCGCGCTTGACCGAGGCCCTGGAACGCGTCGGCGCGTTCATGGCCACCCTTTGATCGCCCGCCGGCCGCTCCGGCCGGCGCCCCACGGTACGAGGAACGACGGATTCATGGACGACTTCGAGGTCGTGGTCGGGATCGAGACGCACGTCCAGATCCTGACCCGCAGCAAGATGTTCTGCGGCTGCGACGCGGACTTCGCCGGCGCGGAGCCCAACACGCACACGTGTCCGGTCTGCCTCGGCCTGCCCGGCGCATTGCCGGTCCCGAACGGGGCCGCGGTCACGGCGGCGGTCCGCACCGGGCTGGCGTTGGGCGGGATGATCCACCCCCGCACGTGGTTCGAGCGCAAGAACTACCACTATCCCGACCTGGCCAAGGGGTATCAGATCAGCCAATTCGAGGCGCCGCTCTGCACTGGGGGCGGCCTGGAGATCAACGTACCGGGCGGCGACCGCAAGCGGATCGGCCTCGAACGGCTGCACCTGGAGGAGGACACGGCCAAGATCATCACCGGCGACGGCGAGACGCTCCTGGACTTCAACCGCTCGGGCGTACCGCTCATGGAGATCGTAACGCAGCCGGACATGCGCTCGGGCGATGAGGCGCGGGCGTACCTGGACGCGCTGCGCCAGCTCCTGCGCTGGCTCGGCGTCTCCACCGGCAACATGGAGGACGGCGCCCTTCGCGCCGACGTCAACATCTCCGTGCGCCCGCATGGCGCGACGCATCTCGGGGCGAAGATCGAGATCAAGAACCTCAACAGCTTCGCCGCCGCCAAGGCCGCCATCGAACACGAGTCCGAGCGCTTGGCCGACATGGCCCGCCGCGGCGAGGCCGTCCGCCAGAGCACCCGCGGCTGGGACGAACGCAAGCGCGCCACGTACGCGCAGCGCACGAAGGAGACCTCCGGCGACTACCGCTACTTCGCCGAGCCGGACCTGCCGCCGCTCGTGCTCATGGATGCGATGATCGATGCGCAGCGCGCGGCGCTGCCCGAGCTGCCCAACGCGCGCCGCGAGCACCTTGTCGCACGCTGGGGGCTCCCGGAAGCCGATGCCCGCGTGCTGACCCGGGATCGCGCCACGGCCGACTTCGCGCTGGCCGCCCTGACCGCGGGGGACGATATTCGCGCGAAGCGCGACGAAACGGCAACCAACGCAACCAACGCGACCGCCGCGACCGCCGACACCGCCGTGCCGTCCGGCGACGACGGCCTGGCCCGCGCGATCACCGGCTGGAT
>JBDTSC010000251.1:0-5723 GCA_039931375.1 Ardenticatenales bacterium | reverse complement strand
ATGCCTGTCTCGCCCGCGCCGCCTAACCGCCGACCAAATTGTTTGCGCCAGACCCTTCTCAACGAGCTACTCCGCTTTGCACGCTACCATGCTGCGTTCAGCATCGGGTCCGATGCTCGGCCCGCCCTTCGCGAACCGTTGGCCAGGCTCCGTCGTCTGGTCGATGTCCCCGCCACCATCGTCATGCGGCTTTTCGACTACCACGATAACCTCAGCACCCTGAGCATCGAGCAGTTCAAGCAGGCCATCGGCCTTGTCGAAAGTTATGTGTTCCGGCGCGCGATATGTGGTATGCAGACGCGCAATTACTGGCAAGTCTTCGCGAACCTCTCGTACCGGATCGATCCTGAGAGGCCGTTCGAGTCGCTCAAGGTGGGGCTCGCGCGACTTTCGGATAGCTACGTATTCCCAAGCGATGAGGAGTTCCGCCAGGCGCTCGAGGAAGGGGACATCTTCCACAAGCGCGTGTGCTTCGATCTCCTTGACCGGTTGGAGAACGACGGCAGCAAAGAAGCCACCGACACAAGCACGTACTCGATCGAGCACATCATGCCGCAGAATGAGAAATTGTCGCTTCCGTGGAAGCGCATGCTCGGTGAAGATCGCTGGCAGGAAGTGCAGCGCGAATGGCTCCATCGCCTCGGCAATCTCACACTGACGGGCTATAACAGCACGTTATCGGATAGGCCCTTTGAGGAGAAGAAGACGATACCCCGCGGATTCTCGGAAAGCTCCGTCCGCTTGAACAAGTTTGTGCGTGAACAAAAAGTATGGACTTCTCTGGAAATGGGGCGGCGGGGCATAGAACTTGCAGGTCGAGCACTTGAGATCTGGCCCAATCTCGTCGTAGATAAGAAGCTGATTGAGCAAGCAAGAGTAGTCGAGATGCGGGAGCGAGCGCAGCGACGCGACGTGACCAAGGTTCCGATGACCCCTGCTGCGCGCCTGCTCTTCGACACACTCCGAGCGACGATCAAGATACTGGACACTGATGTCATTGAACTTGCCGAGCAGAAGTCTGTAAGCTACCACGGACCCGCGTTCTTCCTTGAGGTGATTCCACGCAAATACGCCATCGGGCTACTGCTGCCTTTGGACCTCGGCGAAATCGACGATCCTTACGGAATTGCCCAAGACACGTCCCAATGGAAGTTTCTCGTCAACTCGGTGTACGATGGCGGTGTCTATGTGCATGTCCAGCGCGAGTCCGACGTTGACAAGGCCCTACCCATGATCCACTTGGCGCGCGAGATTGCGAGCGCATAGGGTATTCCGGCTCGTGATTTCTAAATCTCGCCCCACCCCATCGACACTTGAGCGCGGCAACCGTCAGGCCGTCACCAACTCATACGAGAACTGCAGAATCCCCGTCCGTTCCGCAGCATCCTCAACCGTAATCGCGGAGATGTTGCCGTCGGCGCAGACTGGACCTACCCCGGTTGGGTGGACACCACGTATTCTTCGCTTACGCCACTACCGCCACCAATGGCATCGACCCGTGCCAGCGCAACCCCCGCCGCCAACCGCACGGTCGCCACGTTCGTCGTCGACCCCCCGGCGCCGAGCGCGCACAGAAGGCTCCCCGACGCGAGCCAGCGCAGGTCGCTGTCGGCGGTTGCGCCTTGGACGTCCGCCAGGCCGTGGTAATAGCGATTCGTCACGTTGCGGCCGAAGCACGCGTCGAAGAGCGCGCTGGCCAGGCACGGCGGGTCCGTTCAGCTTCGGTCACGATAGTCCTCGCCGCGGTCCAGATCCCCGCTCCGTGGCGGTGCGCATCGACAGCGCTTCAACCTGCGTAACCTGCGCGTGCGAGCGCATCCGCGCGCGCACATAAGGGCGTCACGTCGGCTGCGACGTCCCAGCGTTCACCCAGACAACCGAAGTCCTGGTGGTGGTAGCAGTCGCGGAGAGCGCCCTACCCCCCCTTCCAGACCCAGCCGCCCCGTCCACTCCACCGCCACCCCCCCGTGCCCCCGCTCGGCATCCGAACCGCACGTGACGATTACCCCAAGTGACGCTTGCAAGATGCCCAGCGATCCGTCCAGCACATCTGCCCCACAACGCCCCCCGGCCGCCGCCGCCCATCATCCGGCGACCAATGGAGGAACGATGGATCCACCGCGCCCTCGTCCGCATCGCCCACGCCCTCTGCCGCCGACGACCAGCGCGTACACGTGCCGTCCTCGTCGCCGCCGTCCTCGTCGCCGCAGTGATCGCAGCCGCCTGCCTGCTCCCGGGCGCACCGGGCGACCCCGCCGCGGCGCAGAGCGGCTCGGCCGGCCCAACCGGCCCGACGGTGCTCGACCAGATCGGCGGGGTCGCCCACGGCCTCGCGGTCGTCGGCGACCTGGCCTACGTCACCGTCGGCCCACGGCTTGTCGTCGCGGACCTCTCGGACCCCGACCGGCCACGGGCGCTTGGCCGCTCGGCGCCCGTCGCCGACGTGCTGGCAACGCTCGGGGTGCACGGCACGATCGTCGTGGCGGGCGGCTACCGCGCCGTCTGGCGGTTCGACGTCGCCGACCCGGCCGCGCCGCGGCTGCTTGATCGCAACGTGATCCGGGGCGAACTGCAGGTGATCGCCGGGCGACGGCTGTACAGCTTGGAGGGACGCACCATCGTACTGTACGACCTGCCGGACGGCGGGCCGCCGACCGAGATCGGGTCGTACGAGGCGCCGAACGACGTCTACGACGTGGCCGTCGGACCCGACGACCACCTTTATGTGACGGACCTCGCCCGCACGGGGCTCGCCGTCGTCGACGCGCGCGACCCGGCCCGGCCGCGCGAAGTGGGCCGGGTGGCGTTCCCCGACACCGTCGTCTTTTCCAAGCGCGTCGCCGTCGACGGAACGACCGCCTACGTCGTCACGAGTGATGGCATCCAGAGCGTGGACGTCGCGGACCCCTCCACGCCCCGCCTGCTGGCAAAAGTGGGCGGGCGCAACAACATCGAGGCGATCGCCGTCGCGGGCGGTCGGCTCGTCACGGGCTACCGCCAGGGCAACCTCGGCACAACCATGGCGCTCGAGTGGTTCGAAACCGGGCAGCCCGCGGACCTACCCTCGCGCGGAATGTGGACGATCCCGGGCGACCACTACGCTCTCGCGGCGGCACTGTCCGGCGAGCGGGCCGTGCTCCTCACCGCCGTCGGCCTGCGCGTCCTCGACTTCGCGGCGCCTGGCGGTCCGCGGCCCGCGGGGGCTCTGGCGTGGCAGACGTGGGCCGACGACTTCCAGGTGGCGGGGACGCGGCTCACCAGCATCGACACGGTCAGCGGCCTCTACACCTATGACCTGACCGCCACGGGTGCGGTCGTACCAGCCGGACACCTGCGGCTGCCAAGCTACGTCGACGGCATCGTGGTGCAGGATCGGACGGCGTTCGTCGCAGTCAGCGACGGCGAGGGATTGCACGCCGTGTCGTTGGACGACCCGGCCGCGCCGCACGTCGTCGGTCGCGTCCCGGGCTACTTCAACCGGCTGGCGATCGCGGGCACGACCGTGTTTGCCACGGACGTCGCCCCGAACGCGCCCGATAGCGAGGTCGTGCGCGCGATCGACGTCGCCGACCCGACCCGCCCGCGCCTGATCCCGGGCACGCCGCTGACGATCCCGGGCGCGGTCTGGCGGATGGCGGCCGCCGGTCGGTGGCTGTACGTGGCGAACTACACCACGGGCTTCTGGATCATCGACGTGGCCGACCCGGCGGCGC
Organism: Ardenticatenales bacterium; assembly: GCA_039931375.1. Taxonomy (GTDB): domain Bacteria; phylum Chloroflexota; class Anaerolineae; order Epilineales; family Epilineaceae; genus Avedoeria. The sequence continues at coordinate 2,010 of JBDTSC010000251.1, read as the reverse complement.
CCATCGTCGCCGGCCGGGTCCCGGAGCTGCAGGCCATGCTTGACGTCGCCGTCGTCGGGAACCTGGTCTATCTGGCCGACGCCGGCGGCCTGCGCATCCTGGACGTCGCCGACCCCGCGGCGATCCGCCAAGTCGGCCTCCTGCCGCTGCCGGGCGGCGCGACGAGCGTCGAGGTGGCCGGCCCGACGGCCTACGTCGGCGCCTGGATGAGCCCGGAGACCGGTGCACCGGACTACAACACGGACCTCGTCGTCGTGGACGTTCGCGACCCGGCGCACCCGCGCGAGGTGACGCGCGACGCCACGCTGCCAGGCATGTCCCGCGCCCGCCCGTCGCCCGACGGCGCGCGGCTGGTCGTGGCGGCGGGCGGTGCCGGACTGTACAGCCTGGCGCTGCCGCTGCCGCCAGCAACGACGACCTTTCGGCTGGCGCTGCCGTTCGTGCTGCGCCGGTAGGCCGATCGGTGAGGCCGCCGACCAAACGATGCGCCACTGCCGCTCGAGCGCCTACGGGCATCCCATCAGCACCCCTCGGCAATGCTCGCGTTTGCGGCAGCCAGCCGTGAGCACGAGCGCGACGCGGACGAGCTGTACCGAGCCATGTGCCGGAACATTGGGCTATGTCGATGCCCAGCCTCACGACGGACCGGCCATGGACAGCGACCACACCGTCGCCACCACGAGCACCAGCGCACCCGCGGGCAACACCCAGCCGATCCGCCCCTGCCCTCGCCTCACCCGCGTCAACCACCTCTCGCCGCCCCGCCGCGCCCTGCAACGACCTCCCGCACGCCGCGTTTACCCATGCGACCATACTGGACTAGCATGAGGTCATGACTAGCGTAAGCACGGCCGACCTCAAGGCGCACCTCAGCGAGCACCTCCGGGCCGTTCGCCGTGGAGAAACGATTGTCATTCTCGACCGCCGTGAACCGATCGCGCGCATCGTCCCCGTCGCCGCGAACGGCCTGGACCTCGTCGTCCGACCTGCGAAGGGCTCAATCCAAGACGTTCCGCTCCTCGGACCGACGCGGATCGAGGGCGACGTGCTCGATCAGCTTCGTGAGGAACGGGAAGACCGCCTGTGATCGCCTACGTCGATTCCTCGGTTCTTCTGCGGGTGGTGCTCACGCAACCTGACCGGCTCGCCGAGTGGCCAGCGATCGAGCACGTCGTGACGAGTGCCCTGACCGAAGTGGAGTGCCTCAGGACCCTTGACAGGCGCAGCCGTCAGGGCTTGCTCGACGATCAAGAGCTGGCCGACCGTCGCGGATTGGCGCTACGGCTGCTCGAGCGCATGGAGCGTGTCGACGTGTCCCCCGTCGTCCTCCGGCGTGCTGCGGAGCCGTTTCCAACGCCCCTGGGCACCCTGGACGCTATCCATCTCTCGACCGCCCTGTTGTGGGGGCAGAGCCGCTCCGCCCTGCCCACGGTTGCCACCCACGATCTCCAGATGGCCACTGCAGGTCGCGCACTTGGCTTCTCGACCGTCGGCGTCTGACGGTTCAAGAACCGGATACAACCATGCCCGCCCGCAAGACAGACACGACCTCCAAACCCGCAGTCCCGAAACCGGCCAAGCCCACGGCGGCACAAGGCAACGTCGCCACGACGCTGCCGGAAGCCATGACCGGCAGGGCAAGCCCCGCGAAGGCAGCGGTCGGCGACAAGCCGGTCTTCGCCTACATCGCCAGCCTGCCGCAGCCGCAGCGCGGCATCGCCGAAAGTGTCGATGCCCTGGCGGCCAAGACGCTTCCCGGCCTGCAGCGCTCCGTGAAGTGGGGCATGTCGTACTATGGCGTCGGCGACGGCTGGTGCTTCTGTTGCGGCGGCTTCGCCGGCCACGTCAAGCTCATGTTCGTGAACGGCGCGGCGCTCAAGCCGGTACCGCCGGTGATGCCGGTGGGGATGGGCAAGTCTACGCGGGGCGTGGAGCTCGAATCCGTGGACGACCTCGACGAACGCCAGATCGCGGCGTGGATGAAACAAGTCGCGGCCGTGCCCGGTGTCG
>JBDTSC010000250.1:0-5737 GCA_039931375.1 Ardenticatenales bacterium | reverse complement strand
GATCCTCCCCCTCCCCCAAACTTGGGGGAGGGGGTCGGGGGGTGAGGGCCTGCCGAACGCCCACGTCACCCCGCTCGCCCTCCGCCACCACCGCCTCCGTCGCCGTCACCCACCGCGGCAGCGAGTCGTCCGCCGGCGATGTCGCCTCGCCCGCCCCGTTCGCACCGTTCGCAACCGCCTCCACCCCCCCCATCGCCCCGGCCCGACGCTGCCACGCCATGTCGATCGTCCCGTTGACCAGCGACGGTTCGGCGGGCGCCGCGGCGGGGACGCGCCAGACGGCGGCGGGCGGCGCGGCATCGAGTTGGCCGTCCGCGTCGGCGCCGGCGGCGTCGCCGTCCGGGTCGTACGGCCAGGCGGTGTCGACGAGGACCTGCGGGCGATCGCCTCGGACCTCGACCTTGCCCTGGATCAGCACGAGGTGGTCCGTTTGCCAGAGGTCGCGGGTCGCCTCGAAGATCTTGGGGAAGATCGTCAGCTCGATGTCGCCTTGCAGGTCCTCGACCTTCACGAAGGCCATCGCGGAACCCTTCTTGGTCGTGATCTGGCGCACGCTCGTGATCAGTCCGGCCATCGTGACCGGCTGACCGTGCATCGTCTCGTCGATGTCGCCGGCCAGGACCGTGATCGTCTCGACCAACGCCGCGGCGTGGCGGTGGAGCGGGTGGTCCGAGAGGTAGAGGCCGATCAGCTCCTTCTCCCACGCCAGCTCGGACTTCACGTCGCGCGGCAGGTCCGGCAGCGGCGTCACCATCGCCGGCTGCTCGGCCTCGACCGAGCCGCCGAAGAGCGAGAGCTGGCCCACGTCCTTGGCCTGGTGGTGCGCCGCGCTCGTGGACGACATGCGATCGAGCGTCGCCAACAGTGCGGCGCGCGTGCCGTAGCGGTCGAACGCCCCGACCTTCATCAGCGATTCGAGCGCCCGCTTGCCGACCTGGCGCAGGTCCACGCGGCGGCACAGATCGTCCAGGTCCGCGAACGGCTCAGCGCCGCGCGCCTCGATCAGCGCGCGCGCCTGCCCTTCGCCGACGTTCTTGATCGCGGCCAGGCCGAAGCGGATGCTGCGCCGGGGAGTCGACGCGTCCGCCTCGCCGACCTCGATCACGAAGTCCAGGTCAGACGCGTCCACGCTCGGCGGCAGGAGGGCGATGCCCTGGCGCCGGCTGTCGGCGGCGACGACGGCGATCTTGGCGGTGTCGTCGCGGTCCACCGTGAGGAGCGCCGCGGCGTACTCGACGGGGTACTTGGCTTTGAGGTAGGCCGTCTGGCAGACGATCACGGCGTAGTCCGCCGCGTGCGCCTTGTTGAAGCCGTAGCGGGCGAACGTCTCGATGTCGTCGAAGATCCCCTCGGCCGTCATCTTGTGGATGCCGTTCGCGACGGCACCGTCCACGAACTTCGTGCGGTGCTTGACCAGATCGGCCTTGATCTTCTTGCCGACGGCCTTGCGGATCGTGTCCGCCTCGCCCGCGTCGTAGCCCGCCAGGTCGCGCGCGATCTGGATGATCTGCTCCTGGTAGACGATGATGCCGTACGTCTCGGCCAGGATGGACTCGAGCGCGGGGTGGCGGTAGCGGACGGGCTCGTCGCCGTGCAGGCGCTGGATGAAGGACGGGATGTACTCCATCGGCCCGGGGCGGTAGAGGGCGATGGCCGCGACGACGTGTTCGAAGCGGTTCGGGCGCATCTCGCGCAGCATCTTGCGCATCCCGGCGCCCTCGACCTGGAAGACGCCCGTCACGTTGCCGGCCGAGAGCAGCTGGTAGATCGCCGGATCGTCCAGCGGGATGTTGTCCAGCGTGTAGCGCACGCCGTGGTAGCGCTCCACGAGCTCGGCGGCGCGGCGCAGCACGGTCAGCGTCGAGAGGCCCAGGAAGTCCACTTTGAGCAGGCCGAGCGTCTCGACGTCCTTCATGTTGTACTGCGTGACGGCCAGCATGTCGCTGACGGCCGTCGCGTCGTCGCTGCCGCGCGTCGGGCGGTGGAGCGGGCAGATCTCCGTCAACGGCCGGTCGCAGATCACGACGCCGGCCGCGTGCGTCGAGGCGTGACGGGCCACGCCCTCGAGCGTCTGCGCGGTGTCCAGCAGCACCTGGACGTCGGATTGGGCCTTGTACAACTGGACAAGTTCGGCCGTGTAGAACTCGTTCGGCTCCTCGCCCGTGCCCGGCCGCATCGCGTCGGCGATGCCGCACGCCTTGCCGGGGATCGCCGGCACGAGGCGCGCGACGCGGTCCACGTCGGCCAGCGGGTAGTCCAGGGCGCGGCCGGCGTCGCGGATGGCGGCGCGGGCGCCCATCGTCCCGAACGTGATGATCTGGGCCACTCGATCGTGGCCGTACGTGCGGAACGTGTACTGGATCAACAGGTCACGCTGATCGTCCGGGAAGTCGAGGTCGATGTCGGGCATGCTGATCCGCGACGGGTTGAGGAAGCGCTCGAAGAACAGCCCGTGGTGCAGCGGATCGAGGTTCGTGATGCGCAGCGCGTAGCTGACGATGCTGCCGGCGCCCGAGCCGCGGACGTTCCACCAGATGCCGTTCTCGGCGGCGAACCGGCAGAGGTCCCAGACGATCAGGAAGTAGCTGTCGAAGCCCATCTGGCCGATGACCGACAACTCGTAGTCCAGCCGCTGCCGCACGGCCTCCGTCACCGCCGGATAGCGCGCCGCGACGCCCTCCTCGCACAGCGCGCGCAGGTACGACGCGGGCGTCTGGCCGGCGGGGACGTCGAACTGCGGCAGCTTGTAGCCGTCGAAGTCCAGCGTGACATTGCAGCGCTCGGCGATCTCGGCCGTCGTCGTGAGGGCTTGGGGCATCTCGGCAAAGAGGTGGGCCATCTCCTCGGCCGTGCGCAGGTAGAACGTATCGCCGATCCGCATGCGCTTGGGGTCGTTCATGGTGGTCTGCGTCTGGACGCACAGGAGCACCTCGTGGGCGCGCACGTCCGTCTCGCGGCAGTAGTGGACGTCGTTCGTGGCCACGACGGGCAGCCCCAGGTCTTCCGCAAGGTGCAGAAGGTCCTTGTTCAGCTGCGGGATGAAGTCGATGTCGTGGACCTGGAGCTCGATGTAGTAGCGGCCGGCGAACGTGTCGCGATACCACGCCGCCGCCTCGCGCGCCTTGTCATATTGCCCCGCCATGAGCCAGCGCGGCACCTCGGCGGCGGCGCAGCCCGAGAACACGACGACGCCCTCGGCGTGCTCGGCGAGGATCTCGCGATCCACGCGCGGCTTGTAGTAGAAGCCCTCCAGCTGCGCCCGGCTGACCAGCGAGAGCAGGTTGCGGTAGCCGATCTCGTTTTCCGCCAGCGCGGTCAGGTGGTACGGCTTGCGGTCGTGCTGGCTTTCGCGGTCGGACCGGGTGCGCGTCGCCACGTACAGCTCGCAGCCGATGATCGGCTTGATGCCCGCCTTCTTGGCGTACTGCACGAACTGCACCGCGCCGAACATGACGCCGTGATCCGTCAGCGCGAGCGCGTCGAAATTCCGCTCGGCCGCCGTCTTGACCAGGTCCGGGATGCGGGCGAGGCCGTCGAGGAGGCTGTAGTCGGAGTGGACGTGGAGGTGGGTGAACGACGGCATGCGCTGAGGATATCATCGAACGCCCGTTCGGTGCCACGCTGTCGGCGCCGGGCCGACAGAGTGGGGCCGGGCCGAATGCGGGACACGTTATCCACAGGTTATCCCGGGCGCCGTCTCCCTGGAGCACGCACTTGCGAAGGATTCCCCTTTCGGTTATATTATTGTTTAGTCACTCGGACGAACCGACCCCGGCGCTCCCGGGACCGCGCGGAGGAACCTGTGGATCTGCGGCTGAACACGCGACTCGATCCACTGTTGGATATGGCCCGCGCCGCCGCCGGCGCGGTGGACCGCACGGCGTTCCTGCCCGTCGTGGCCCGCGGCATCGCCGAGGTCATCGAGGCCGACGCGTGCGAGGTCTGGCTGGACGTCGGCGGCCCGACGCTCTCCGCGTTGTACCGCGCGCCCGGCGCCGGCGCGCCGCCGCGTTCGCCGGAGCGCCGCGCGCTGAGCGAGGTGATGGCCGAGGCCGAGGTGGCGCACATCGACGGCTGGTTGTGCGTGCCGCTGCCGCAGACGGCGGGCACGGGCACGCGCGGCGTGATCGCGATCGCGCGCGCCGTCGCCCCAAACGCGGAGGACGTGACGTTGGTCGAGGTCGCGGCGACGCTCGCCCGCCTCGGGCTGGACGCCGCCGACGCCGGCCGCTTCGACGCGGACTCGCGCGACCAGTTCTTGGCGCTGCTGGGCCACGATCTGCGCGCGCCGCTGTCCAACGTGCGCGTCGGAGCGCAGCTCGCGCAGCGCAACCTCGATGTCGGCGACATGGACAGCGTGCGCAAGGCGCTCGCGATCATCGAGAGCCAGAGCGGGCGTCTCCTGGCGCGGCTCGAGGCGCTCTTGGACGCCGTGGCGGCGACGGGCGGCTGGCTGATCAAGCTCGAGTCGCTCGATCTGGGCGCCATGGTCGCGGCCACGATCGAGCCGTTCGCGTTGGCGGCGGAGGAGAAGGGCACCGGCACGACGTTCGCCGTGTCCGTCGAGCCGGCCGCGCCGCATGCCCGCGGCGACGCATCGCAGATCGCCCGCGTGCTGGAGCACCTCATCGACAATGCCGCGAAATATGCGCCGGGCAAGCCCATCGCGGTCCGCGTATACGCCTCCGAGGGCGGCGTGCGGCTCGATGTGATCGACCGCGGCGCCGGTATCCGGCCCGAGGACGTCGACCGCGTCTTCACGCCGTTCGGGCGGGGCCGCAATACGGGCGACAAGGAAGGCTACGGGCTTGGACTCTACTTGGCGCGCAACGTCGCCCGCTCGCACGGCGGCCGGCTGTGGATCGCGCGGACCTCGCCGTCCGGCACGACGATGTCGTTGACGTTGCCGACGGCCGAAGACCCGACGCGTTGACCCGCGCCCGCCGCGAATCGAAGCCCGTGTCCGTCGCATGAGTCTCCCCGCACCGAGGACGTTGCCCGCCATGCCGTCGAGCGCCGAAGCGCCCAAGCGCATCGCCGACCTGAAGCGCATCCTCATCGTCGACGACGACGATGAGGCGCGCGTGCTCATGCGCATGGCGTTGTCGCTGGACAACTACGAGATCATCGAGGCCGCGGACGGCCTGGCCGCACTCCGGCTGGCGCACGAGATGCGGCCGGACCTGCTGTTGTTGGACATCGAGATGCCGCTGATGGACGGTTGGCTGACGTGCCAGCGGATCCGCGAGGTCTGGGACACGCCGGTCATCATGGTCACGGCGCTGTCCCAGCTGGACGCCCGCGTAAAGGGCCTCGGCATCGGCGCGGACGATTACGTGTCCAAGCCGTGGGACATCGACGAGCTGCGGATGCGCGTGAAGGCCGTCCTCAAGCGTGCCACGGAGCGCCCGTACCTGCAGCGGCCGATGCGCTACCAGGACGCCCACCTCACCGTAGACCTCGCGACACGCGATGTCGTCGTCGAGGGGGAGTCCGTGGCGCTCACGCCGATCGAGTTCGACCTGCTCAGCCACCTCGTCCAGCACCCGAACCAGCCCGTGCCCAGCGCCGAACTGCTGCGGCTGATCTGGGGCGATGAGTACAACGACGCGGAGGCGACGCTGCGCGTGCACCTCCATCACCTGCGCCGTAAGATCGAGCCCGATCCCCGCCGCCCGCGCTACCTGCGCACGGAGCGGGGCATCGGCTACCGCTTCCAGACGGTGTGACGATGGTC
>JBDTSC010000249.1:0-5742 GCA_039931375.1 Ardenticatenales bacterium | reverse complement strand
CATGCGGCGGCGCGAGAACGTCGATCGTGAGCGCGACCGTCAACGCCGCGCCGGCACACACGCTGGCGGGCGCCGTCGTGTCGACCAACCGAAGGTCCACGTCCCCGTCGCCGAAGCGCACCGGCGCCGACGCCTCGTCCGCTGCCGTGCCGGGCGAGCCGGCGATCTTCACCGTGGCGACGAAGTTGCCGACGACCGCCTGCCCGTCCCGGTCGACCGTGGCCATCCGCGCCTCCGTGTCGCGGTCGAACATCCCGACCGCCACGCGGTACGCGGCCGGCGCGGGCACGGGCTTGTCCTCCTCGCCGATCGGCACGTCGACGTCCTCGCACAGCGCCTCGCCCGGCCGCCACGCGCCGCCGGGCCACGTCCCGCCGCCGGGCGTCCCGTCGTAGCTGGCGACGATGCGGTCCGCCGCCCCGACGATGTGAACGAAGACGCTCGGTTCGAAGGCGGGCCGGGCGATCGCCCGCCAGCACAGCCGCACCGGCCAGAAGCCTGGGTTGGTGGCGCTGGGTTCCAGCGGCGTGAAGGCCAGCAGCGTGACGGCGTCGCCCATCCGCCAGTCCACACGATCACCGAGCGCGTCGACGGCGGCGGCGCTCAGGCGCGGCAGCGGGCCGTACGCCCGGCGGAGGGCGAGCGCCGGCGCGGAGGCCGACCACACGAGCAGGCCCACCAGCGCCGCCCCGAGCCAGACGCCGCGTCGCGGCAGCCGCTCGAGCCCGCATGCCAGCAGCACCGCGATGGCGCCGAGCGCCGGAAAGAGCAGCCGGCCCCAACTGGCCTCCACGACGCGCATCCAGGCCACCAAGGCGACGAACACGGTGAGCGCCCACGCGGCGCACAGGCCGTACGCCCATGCCGTCTCGTCGACCGCAATTCGTCGAAGCGTCGTTCGCCGCAGGGTGCGCGCCGCGGACCATGCCAGGCCGAGCGCGGCGGCGAAGCACATGGCGCGCACGACGGCGTACACGGCCGCCGGGAAGCGGATCGTGCCCCAACCGAACACGGCCCAGTACGACATAAACAACAGATCGAAGGCGTGGTCGTCGATCAGCCGACCGACGCCGTGCGGCGTGCGATGCGCCCACGGCATCGCCAGGTGCAGCGCGCGGCCGAACAGCGTGCCGTAGCCCACGACGTTGCGCACGTACCACCACCCGCCGCACAGCAACGCAGCGCAAAGCGCGAGCGCGGCCCACGGCGCTGCACGCCGCGCCGCCGCGCCGATCCGCCCTTCTGCCGCGCCGATCCGCCCCTCCGCCGCCCGCCACGCGCCGACGAGGATCGCCAGCGCGACGATCGGTCCGAGGGCCAGCGCGCTCGACTTGGCAAGCATCGCCGCGCCGTACAGCGCGCCGAGGCCCGCGGCGCCGCGCGCGGACGGCCGCCGCGGGAACGCGATCGCCGCGCCGAGCGCGAGCGTCGCCAGCGCGGCGACCGCGGTGGCGTTGCTGGCGGCGCCGGAGAGGAAGACCACCTGCGGCGTCCACGCCGCCAGCGCCGCGGCGCCGACCGCCAGCCACGGCCGGCCCGGCCGCACGATCCGCGTGAGCCGCCACACCGCCAGCACGGCCAGCGCGCCGAACAGCGTCGCCACAGCCCGCGCGGCGCGCAGGGCGCGGATAATAGCGCGATCCGCCGCGTCCCACGGACCGTGGAGGGCGAAGTTGTGCTGTCGTGGCGCAAGCCCGACGCCCTTGAACCGCGTCGGGTTCTCGACGAACGCCGCGGTCAGCTGGTCGCGGCCGAACGACCACGGCGCCGTGGCGACGGCGGCGGCCACGTAGTACAGGGGCGCCTGGCTGGCCTCCTGGCGCACCGGCGTGTCCAGCATGGCCAGCGTCGGCGGCGGCAGGCCGCCGGTCTCGCGCAGCCAGACGATGTAGCCCATGTGCCACGGCTCGTCCGGCGTCTCCCACGGCGGCGTCGTGGCCGCGAACCATTGCGCCAGGGCGATGTGGCTGACGACGACCGCCGTGAGCGCCGCGCGGGGCGAGATGCGACGGACCAGGCGGGTGGCCGCGTTCAAGGCGCCCCGTCGCCGTCGTCTTCCGGCAGCCAGCCCTGCTTGCTGGCCAAGGCCACGATGCGGCGCAGGATCACGCCGAACTCGGGGATCGCGTCCGTGACGGGCGCGTTCACGGCCAGAATGCGTTCGGCCGAGATCCCGTGGTCGCGCCAGCGCTGGCCGCCCGTCAGGAAGTTCTGCAGCAGCGGCTGAAGGCGGTCGACGGCGTTCGCAAGCTCCGCTTCCGGCGACTCGCCGGCGCAGAACTCGTCCCAGACCTGGCGCAGAACGGTGGCCTGGTCGAGCGGGAGCAGCGCGAAGAGCCGGTCGGCGGCGGCCCGTTCTTCGATGAGCTTGGCGGCGCGCGCCTCGGTGTCGTACACGATCGTGTCGCCCGCGTCGATCTCGACGATGTCGTGCACCAGCACCATCGTCACGGTGCGGTCGACATCCACGGGCGCCAGGCTGTGCTCCGCCAGGACGCGGGCGAACAGCCCGAGGTGCCACGAGTGCTCCGCGCTGTTCTCCAGGCGCGAGCCGTCGATCGTGAGGTTGCGCCGCTGGACGTGCTTGAGCGCGTCGATCGCGACGAGAAAGCGGAGCTGCGCCTCGACGCGCGCGCCCAGATCGAGGTCCGCGATGTCCGGTGGCTTGGCGTCAGCCATCCCGATCGCCGTCGATCGAGGCGATGACCCTGCGCAGCGTCTCGGCTTCGAGCGCAGCGGCGCTCTCTTCGGCCGTGGCCGCTTCGGCGATCGCGGCGGCGGCGAAGGCCTTGTCCGCGAGGCCCGGCACATTGATCCGCACGTTGAGCGCCGCGGCGCGCACGGCCGTGCGGGCGCACAGCGCGCCGACACCGGCGTCCGAGATCGAGCTCGGCAGGCCGATGGACGCCATCTCCTGCATGAGGTCCATCGAACCGAGGGCGGTCCGGATGACCGCCAGGGGCACCTCGACCGCGTGGCGCGTTGCCGCCTCGATCGCCGCGGCGCGCGCGGCGGCAGCGTCGGGCGTGTCCTTGGGCTGGCGCATCGCCGCGAGGACGGCGTCGAACGAGCGGGTGTCCTCGTCGACGAGCCGCAGCAGCTCCGCGGCGGCGTGTTGGCCGTGCTCGGCCCACGCGGAGAACGTGGCCCACTGACTGTCCCAGCCGCGCTTGCCGGCCGACAGGTTCGCGACCATCGCGCCCATCGCCGCCCCGAGCGCGCCGACGACGCCGGCCACGGAGCCGCCCCCCGGTGCGGGCGACTCGGCCGCCGCCTCGGCGACGAAGTCGCGCACGGACAATCGTACGAGCCGCTCGTCGTCCGGCCGGCGCAGCGCGTACTCGATGATCCGCGCCTCGGGGTCGAACGGCGCCAGATCGTCCAGCCCGAGGGAGAGCACCGCGATCCGGATCAGCGTCGCGTCGTCGACGCCGAGGCTGCGTGACTGCTTGGCCAGGTAGTGCCGACCGGCGTCCAACAGGGCGCGCAGCGGTACGAGCCCGATCAGCTCGGAGCCGGTGACCCGCATCCCGCGGGCCGTCGCCCGCTCGCACGCGGCGTCGAACGCGGCGTGGATCGGCGTGGCCGCCAGGTCCGTGAGGTTGAGCGACACCTGGGCGATGCCGTACTCGGGGATGTACCAGCCGATGCCCTTGACGCCCGGCAGCAGCCCCTGCTCCCGCACGGGCTCGCCGTGCGCGTCGACGAGCGGTCGTCCCGTCGCGGCGTCGTTCACGACGCGGCCCTGCTCGCGCAGGTCGAACGCCACGGCGTTCGCGCGGCGCGTCGAGGTCGTGTTGAGGTTGATGTTGTACGCCACCAGGAAGTCGCGGGCGCCGATCACGGTCGCGCCAGCGGTCGCGTGCGGCGTGGTCGGCCCGAAGTCCGGCGCCCAGTTCGGGTCCGCGAGCTTGTCCGCGAGCCCCTCGAACTCCCCGGCGCGGATCACGGCCAGGTTCGTGCGCTCCGGGCGGGTCGCGGCGGCCTCGTACAGATAGACCGGGATGCCCAGCGTATCCCCCACCCGCTGTCCGAGCGTGCGCGCCCACTGGGCGGCCTCGGCCATGTCCATGCCCGCGACCGGTATCAGCGGACAGACGTCCGTGGCGCCGATGCGCGGATGCTCGCCGCTGTGGCGGTGCATGTCGATCGCCTCGGCCGCGGCGCGGATCGCGCGGAAGGCCGCTTCGACGACGGCCTCGGGCGGACCGACGAACGTCATCACCGTCCGGTTCGTCGCCTGGCCCGGGTCCACGTTCAGCAGTCGGACGGCCTCGACGCCGCGGATGGCGTCCGCGATCCGCTCGATCGTCCGCTGGTCGCGCCCTTCGCTGAAGTTCGGGACGCACTCGAGCAGCGGGCTGGGCTTGGACATGGACACGGTCGGGCTCCAGGGTCGTTCAGGGCGGCGCGGACGGCTTGAACACGGAGAGCGCCGGCTGGACGCTGTTTCGAGCGCGGCACCCGGTGCGGCCCGATCGTGGATCGGGGCGTGCGCGTCCGAGCGGGACGATGCTAGTCGGCGGCTGCGCCCCGAGCAAGCGGCGCGCTGGGGTGGCGTCGGCGGCGCGCGACGTTAGATCTCCGCCGACGCCACGGCCACCGCCTGGCCGCGGTCGAAGTCCACCTTCAACAAGACGGCGATGCTCAGCGCGAACAATACGACGAGGGGCAGGATGGCGACGCGAGCGCTGTAGCCGGCCTGGATGATCAAGAAGACGCTGAGCGGCCCGAGGATTCCGGCGAACTTCGAGCTGACGCTGAAGAAGGCGAAGAACTCGGAGCTCATGCCGCGCGGGACAAGGGAAGCGAACAACGATCGGCTCATCGCCTGGGTGCCCCCTTGGACGATCGCAACGGCGAATGCGAGCGCGAAGAACTGCCACGTTTGGGTCAGGAAAAAGGCGGCGGCGCTGATCAGCATGAACCCGACGAGCCCGCCGAACAGCGCCCGCCGTGCGCCGATCCGCTGCGCCAACGCGCCGAACGCGAAGCTGAACGGCACGCCGACGAACTGCGTCATGAGCAGGGCGCTGATGAGGGCGGTCGGCGGGAGGGCGAGCGCGTTGCCGTAGGCGGCCGCTTCCGTCTGGAACGTGCCGATGCCGTCCGAAAAGAGCCAGAACGCGATCAGGAACACGAACAGGTCCCGGAACCGCCCGACGTGGCGCAGCGTTGCCAGGAGCTGCGCCCAGCTGTCGCGGATCACCCGCCCGAGCGGCGGCCGGGGGGCGCCCGAGGCATGCACGGCGTCGTCCGAAGTCGAACGAACCGTGCGCCACAACGGCACCGTGAACAGCGCCCACCATACGGCGACCGTCACAAACGACAGGCGCACCGCGGGCGCGTTCATCGCGTTCGAAGGGTCGCCGGGCGGCAGGCCGAACCAGGCGGGGCGCGCGATCATCAACACGTTGATCGCCAGCAGCACGCCGCCGCCGAGGTATCCGAGGGCGTAGCCGGCGGCGGAAAGTTGGTCCTCATTGCCGACGCTGGCCGCGCTGGTGAGCAGGGCATCGTAGAACACGGTGGCGCTGGAAAAGCCGATCACCCCGACCATGAACAGCGTCGCGCCGGACGTCGCATCGCCCGGCCCGACAAAGGCCAGCAGCGCGGTGGCGACGACGCCAAGGCCCGTGAAGGCCAGAAGCAGCCGGCGGGTGGCGCCGAGCCGGTCGGCGATCGTACCCAGCAACGGCGCCATCAGGGCGCTGACAGCGAGCGCTACGCTGTTGATCAGCG
>JBDTSC010000248.1:0-5771 GCA_039931375.1 Ardenticatenales bacterium | reverse complement strand
TGCCCTCACCCCGGCGCGCCGTTGGCGCGCCTGCCCCTCTCCCACGTCGTGGGCGAGGGGCACGTTGGCGGGGGCGGATGCGCAAGCCGGGGCATTTGCGTTGGCGGTCGCGGGTCGGGTTGACAACGCGGATCGGGTGATAGAACATTTGTGCGGGCGCGATGATCGGTGCCAGGCGGCACTGAGGGTCGCTGGTCCACGAGCATTACGAGAGGACGGTCGGTCGGTGGGCGATGCGTTTCACGTTTCGCGACATTCCATCGCGAGCGTTCAGGGGGCGGCACGGCTTCTGCGGCGCCGATCGACCGCGGCCGAGGCGTTCCTCTGGCCCGCCTGCGCGGCGGACGCCTGCGCGGCCTTCGCTTCCGCCGGCAACACCCCATCGGCGCTTTCATCCTCGACTTCTACTGCCCCGCCGCACGCCTAGCCGTCGAACTCGACGGCCCTATCCACGACGAGCCGTCCAACCGAGCCCACGACCACCAACGCACCCTCGCCCTCCAAACCCTCGGCATCACCGTCCTCCGCTTCACCAACGATCAAGTCACGCGCGCCCCGCAAACCGTCCTCACCGCCATCGCCCAGTCCACAACCCGCATGACCACCCACACCTTCCCACAACCCACGATCCCCGCCTACCCACCCCCGGCTTGCGCATCCGCCCCCAACAACAAGCCCCTCGCCCACAACGTGGGAGAGGGGCAGGCGCGCCAAAGGCGCGCCGGGGTGAGGGCAAGCCCCCCAAGCAAAGGCACCCCCATGATCCAAGGCCTCCGAACCATCCTCTACCGCGTCCCCGACATCGCCGCCGCCAAGACGTGGTACAGCGCCGTCCTCGACCGCGAGCCGTACTTTGACGAGCCGTTCTATGTCGGCTTCAACGTCGGCGGCTTCGAGCTTGGGCTGGACCCGAACGATCAGGGCGGTGCGCCAGGCCCGGGCGGCGTCGTCGCCTATTGGGGCGTCGCGGACATCGGGGCGGCGATGGAGCGGCTGCGCGCGCTCGACGTCGGCGTGATCAGCGAGCCGAACGACGTCGGCGGCGGCATCCTGGTCGCGACGGTACGCGACCCGTGGGGCAACGAGCTCGGGATCATCGAGAACCCGCACTTCGACGTGACGGCCGTCTCGTAACGCCCGCCCCGCCACCGGCCTTCAGCCCTCGCACATCCGCCGCGGGTCCGGCGCCGCCGCGACGGCGACGCGCCGGGCGACGTCCCGCGCCAACTCGCCGTCGCGCCCCGCCACCCGCACCGTCACCGGCCCGTCGTCGTTCGCGATCGCCATGACGTCCACGATGGCATCGGGGCGGAGCCCCAGGCGGTCGAGCGTGCGCAGCTCCTCGGCGTCCTCGTCGGGCACCTCGCGGACGATCAGGCGGTCGCCGGGGTGCGCGTCGCTGAGGTGGGCGTGGCGGGGGGCGACAAACTCGCCGTTGCGCGGCGGGATCGGGGCGCCGTGCGGGTCGCGGTCGGGGTGGCCCAGGAAGTCGGCCATCCGCTCGCCGAGCGCGTCGGAGATGTGGTGCTCGAGCCGGTGCGCCTCGTCGTGCACGGCGTCCCAGCCGATGCCGAGCGCCTCGGCCAGGAACGTCTCGATCAGGCGATGGTGGCGCAGCACCTCGAGCGCCACCTTGCGGCCGACGTCCGTCAGCTGGACGCCGGCGTAGCGCTCGTGGCGCACGAGGCCCATGCTGTGCAGGCGCTTGATCATGCCCGTAACGGATGCCGGGGCCACGTCGAGCTCACGCGCCAGCACCGTCGTCGCCACCGCAACCTCCTCGCCGCCGCGCACGTAGATCGCGCGGAGGTAGTCCTCCATCGCCGGGCTGAGGGCCAGCGATCGACGGGTCGAGGTGGCGGTCGGATCGGGTTCGGTCCGCATCGTCAGCGCTCCTGCAACGAGGTTCGGACGGCCGCTAAGCGTAGCACAAGCCCGATATCCGGTGCTCGGGACCGATCTCCGGGCGTAGACGGTCGTGCGACGGCGATGCGTTCGGGCGCGGTGACGGCGCGCGAATCCCTGTAATATGCTGTGGCGTCGACGGGACCTACCGTGCAACCCCACCCGATCGCCCAGGTAAGAGAACACCCCCATGCGACGTCGGAACCTCAGTCCGCCGCCGGTTGCCGTCAGGAGAGATTCGATGCCCGATGCCGTCCCCGACAGCGACGTCATCATTCAGATCGACAACGTCCACAAGAGCTACGTCATGGGCAAGGAGGCCGTGCCGGCGCTGCGCGGCGTCTCGCTGGACATCCGCCGAGGCGAGATGGTCTGCTTGATGGGCCCGAGCGGTTCGGGCAAGACGACGCTCCTGAACATCACCGGCGGCCTGGATGCGCCCGGCCGCGGCCACGTCGTCATCAACGGCAACAACATCGTGTCGATGAAGGAAGAAGGCTTGGCTCGGCTGCGGCTGCAGACGATGGGCTTCGTCTTCCAGACGTTCAACCTCCTGTCGAACTTCACCGCCCTGGAGAACGTCGAGGCGCCGATGGTCCTCTTGGGCAAGTGGCCGCGCAAGGAGCGCAAGGAGCGCGCCAAGTCGCTCCTAGTGGCGGTCGGGCTGGGCGACCGGATGGAGCACTACCCGAGCGAGCTCTCCGGCGGCCAGCAGCAGCGCGTCGCGATCGCCCGCGCCTTGGCCAACGACCCCGCGATCGTCATCGGCGACGAGATGACGGGCGATCTGGACAGCGCGACGGGCTTCGAGATCATGACGCTCGTGCGCGACCTCAAGGACCGTCAGGGCAAGACGATCGTCTACGTCACGCACGACCCGCGCATGGCGGAGTTCGCGGACTACACCGTCCACCTGCTGGACGGGCGGGTCGTCGACGAGTCCGCCAGCGCGATGCACCGCAGCGGCGACGGCCCGGTCAACGTCCACGCCCACGCCGTGGCGTCGGCGACGCCGATGGCGGCGGCCGAGCCGGCGCGATGATCATCACGTACATCCGGCGCAGCTTGTGGCGCCGCAAGGTCCGCACGGTCCTGATGGTGCTCAGCCTGATCGTCGGCGTCGGCACGCTGGTCGCGCTGAACGCGACCGTCGAGAGCTACCGTCGGTTCTACGCCGGCAGCGTGTCCGGCAAGGTCGGCGACTTCGACCTCGTCCTCAGCCGCCCCGAGACGGCGCCGAACCGGCTGTTCGACCCCGACGCGACCCTGGCCACGCTTGCCAATACGCCCGGCGTCCGCATGGCGATGCCCCGCGTCCAGGGCACCGTGACGCTGCGCGCCGGCGACAAGCACGGCGATACGCTGATGGTCGCCCGCCGCTTGGACGACACGCTCGGCGACATCAAGGTCACGGACGGCGCCGCGGAGTTCGCGGTCGTCGACGGCATTCCGGGCGCCGTCGTGTTCCAGCAGACCGCCGACGTGCTCGGCCTGAAGGTCGGCGATGCGCTCGAGATCCAGTACGCGCCGCCGACCAGCCGCCTCAAGGGCCAGGCGCCCGACGAGAGCGCGTCCCGGCGCCGAACGACGGGCACATGGGTCGTGCGCGCGATCGCCACGCAGCGCGGCGTGACGGGTCAGGACGGGAACGAGGGCGTGCTCGTCGACCTCTCAGCGCTCCAGGAGCGGTTCGGCCTCGGCCGGTTGGCGGAGCGGATCGCGGTGGACTACGACCGCAGCCTGTACGACTCGCGCGACCCGCAGCAGTCCGCGTTCCGGACCCGCGCGGTGACGGACGTGATCCGCGCCAAGCTGGGCGACGAAGACTGGTTGTACCTCATGCCGCGCCCGCGGGCCGTCATCGACGGCGCGAACGCGTTCATCTTCTGGCAGTCCCTCATCACGATGTACGGCGTCCTCAGCCTGTCCGTCGTCGGCATGCTGATCCGCACCCTGATCATGACCAACGTCCAGGAGCAGACGCGCGACATGGCGATCCTGCGGATCCTGGGCGCGCCGCGGCGGCACCTGTTCAACATCGTCGCCGCCGAGGTGTCGGCCGTCGGGCTGCTGGGCATCGGGCTCGGGATCGTCGTCGGACAGGCGGTGAACAACCTTGCGATCGCACCGTTCATCGCCGGCCGCGCCGGCGAGACGGTGTCGGACCTGCCCCTGGTGTCGGTGCGGGCGGTCTCGATCAGCGTCGTCACGGCGCTGCTCGTGCTCGCGCTCTCGACGTACGCGCCGGCGCACAAGGCGGCGACGACGAAGATCACGCACGCGATCAACCCGGGCGTCGCGGACGGCATCGGCCTCGAGGACTTGGCCAAGATGCGTGAGCGGCGGCCGGACTTCAAGGTCTCGGGGCGCGGCCTGGTCGTGCTGACATATCCGGCGCTCGTGTTCTTCATCTTCCCGCTGGCGTTCGACTTCGGGATCCTGTGGGTGCTGTCGGGCCTGATCTTCGGCTCGCTCCTCAGCCTGATCGTCGGCGCTGCGCTCGTGTTCTACATCGTCATCCTGCCGTTCGAGCGGCTGCTCGTGTTCGTCCTGAAGCGCTTCGCGCCGCGCGTGGGCTACTTCGTGCAGCGGACAACCTTTCGGGGCAAGGTGCGCAACACGCTGATCTCGCTGATGATCGTCATGAGCGCGACGCTGCCGGCGTTCCTGAGCACGTCGCTCGCGCTGAACATCGCGAACACGGACACCGACCAGCGGCTGACGGGCGGCGCGCCGTTCGTGATCACGCCGCCGCGCACCTTTGTCGGGCGGCCAGGCGGCCAGAGCGTCGATCCGAACCAGGCGGCCGTCAGCAACTTCAAGCCGGAGCTGCTCGGCACGGTGCGCGCGGACAAGGACTTCGGGGCGACGGCGGCGCTCTCGTACGAGTTCCGCACCCGCGTGAAGGACGGCGTCGGCCTGCGCGACGCGTCCGTCCGGACGCTGGGCGTCGACGCGGACCTGCGCCCCGTGCTCTACCCCGAGGCGATCGAGATGGTGCAGGGCGACGATTCGGCCGTCGCGCGCGTCGCCGCCGAGCCGAACACGATCGTCATCGGCGCCGCGCTGGCCACGTACCTCGACCTCGGCGTCGGCGACCACCTCGTCGTCGTCGGCGGCGGGCGGGACCACGAGGTCCCGATGACGATCATCGGCGTCGCCAAGCGGATCGGCGGCGTCGGCAACTTCACCGCCAAGCAGACCGCCGTCTGGGCCGGCGACTGCAGCGTGCTGATGGGCCTCGCGTCCTTCCGCACGCTGGCGAACGACCCCCAGCTCGGCCCGGCCGACCTGAAGACGCCGATCGTCCGCCGCCTCTTCGCCACCCAGGCGCCGGGCGTGGACGAGTCGCAGCTCACGAGCGACCTGCGGCTGCGCTACGCGACGGAGAACGACCTGACGATCGACTCCACCGCCGAGACCGTGCAGACGATCCGCGAGGAGTCCAAGACGGGCCAGCTGTTCCTCATCGTCCTGACCGCGCTGACCAGCGTCCTGGCCGTCTTCGGCGTCTTCGCCGTGATCTACGTCTCGATCTACGGCCGCCGCGGCGAGATCGGCATGATGAAGGCGATCGGCACGCCCGGCCGCCACCTGTTGGGCGTCTTCGTCGGCGAGGCGATGATCATGACGCTGTCCGCGACGCTGACCGGCGTCACCGCCGGCGTGCTCCTGGCGTACGCGCTCCGCTTGTCCGAGGGCTTCCGCAACGAGCTGCCCACCCACTTCGCGATGGACGCGATCGTCGTGCCCGCGATGCTCGTGTTGATGATCGTCGCCAGCCTGGTCTCCGCGACGTGGGCGACGCACGGCTACCGCAAGCGGCCGGCGATCGCGATCCTGCGGACGCTGTGATGCGGCCCGTC
>JBDTSC010000247.1:0-5773 GCA_039931375.1 Ardenticatenales bacterium | reverse complement strand
CGCGGCCGGGGATGAAGGGGACGGCTACGACCGGCAGGAAGATGACGCCCCCGGCGCGGCACCCGCAGCGGTAGACATCGCCGGTGACGATAAGCTGGCACGGCCGCTTGGAGTCGACGCACACGCCGCCGCAGCGCGGCCCCGTCTTCGGGTCGAGCGTGAGCGTGCAGCCCGCGTCGGAGGTCAGGCAGGCGCACGTCACGACCTCCCACGACGGCTGGCAGTCCGCGCACGGGCAATCGGCGTTGCCGCCGGTGCAGATCTTCCCGGTCGACGCGCAGCGCATGACCCGCCGCACGGCCACGGGCCTGCACGTCGCCACCGCCCCCGCCGCGGCGGGATCGCGCTCGCAGCCCGCCGACACGCAGCCCCAACCGTCCGCCGACACCGCGCAGTGGGCGCGGTTGACGAAGTCGCGGTTCTGGTAGAGGTCGATGCCCTGACCGCCGATGCTGATCGGATGCACGGTCGGAGTCGACACCTGGACGAAGCCCGCCGGAGCGGTCTCGGCGACGCTGTAGCCGGCGTTCGCGGCCAGCCCGGTGATGCGGTAGCGGCCGTCCGCGTCCGTCACGGCGCTCTGCGAGCCGGCCGTCACGGTGACGTTCGCTTGGGGGACGTCGCCGATCGTGTCGCCGTTTAGGTCCAGCCACACCCGGCCGCGAACCTCGCCACGGTTGGGGGGGATGGGCGACTCCGACAAGCAACTTGCCGACTTCGTGTTCGTCTCATTGCCACGACCTCCGAACCGCTTGTCGCACTGTTGACAGCGGTCGATCGTGTCGTCGCCGCGGTTGCCGAACAGCCAGTCGCAGCCGCTGCCATCATCGGCGTACACGTGGTCGCCTCCGCGGTTGCCGAACAGGAAGTCGGCCCCGTTGTTGCTGCCCAGCGTGTCGTTTCCCTGGTTACCGAACAGGAAGTCGTTGCCATCCCCACCGACGAGCTGATCATTGCTTGCGTTGCCGAACAGGAAATCCTTGCCGCCGCCACCGCGGACCGTGTCGCCGCCGCTATTGCCGAACCAAAGGTTCGTCCCGCCCGCCGCGAAGAACTGGTCGGCGCCGCCGTTCCCGAAACCGACGTTCAGCCCCGAGCCGCCCACGATCACGTCGGCGCCGGTGTTGCCGAACGCGAGGAACAATCCGCCACCGCCGGCCTTCACGATGTCGTCGTCCCCGTTCCCGAACGCCACCCCCAGGCCGGCGCCAGTCGTCAGCCGGTCCTCGCCGGCATTGCCGAAGAGCACGTTCACGCCGCCGCCGCCGCTGTTGCCGGCGCCGACGAGATCGTTGCCCATGTTGCCGAACGCCACGCACACGCCGTTCCCGCAATGAACGTCGTCGTCGCCCTTGTTGCCGAAGAGCACCGCCAGCCCGGCCCCGGCGCTCACGGTGTCCACGCCGCGGTTGCCGAACGCGACCGTCAGGCCCTTGCCGCCCTCGACGACGTCGTCGCCCGCGTTCCCGAAGAGGATGCCGACGCCGTCGCCGCCGTGCACCGCGTCGTCGCTGCCGTTGCCGAACAGCACGTTCAGGCCGTTGCCGGCGGTGATCGTGTCGTCGTCGCCGTTGCCGAACAGCAGGCTCACCCCATCGCCCGTGCCGATCGTGTCGATGCCCGCGTTGCCGAACACGAGGTTTAGGCCGTTGCCAGCGGTGATCGTGTCATCGTTCCCGTTGCCGAACAACAGGTTCACGCCGTCGCCGGCCACGATCGTGTCGTTCGCACGGTTGCCGAAGACGATGTTGACGCTGTCGCCGGCGGAGATGTCGTCGTCGCACGGGCCGCCGAACAGCAGGTCGATCTCGGGTTGGCCGATCGCCAGAAGCGCCAGGCGTCCCTTGCTCGTGATCCCGTCCTCGCCCTCGCCGCCGAACATCAGGTTGCCGAAATGGATCGGCGTCGGGATGCCGTCGATCGGCACGATCACGAGCCCGCCGTTGTCGGCGTGAAGCGCGTCGTCCCCGTCGTTGCCGAACACGAAGTCGATCCCGTCGTACGCATCGACCGTGTCGTAGCCGCTGCCGGCCACGATCAGGTCGGCGCCGCCGCCCATGTCGGACACGCCCAGGCCGTTCAAGAACGCGTCGAGCTTCGCGTTCGAGCACGTGCTCAGATCGGCCTTGTCCGCGCCGCGGATCGTGTCGTCGTCCGGGCCGCCGAACAGGAGGTTGCCGAACCAGATGAGGACCGCTTCGCCCGATGTGATGTCGCCGAAGACGAGGATCGAGCCGCCGCCGCCCTCGATCGTGTCCTGGCCCGCGCCCCCGAAGATGAGGTCGATGCCGCCCTTTGGATCGGCGCTGTCCCAGTTCTCGTAGTCGCCGCGCAGCACGTCGTCGCCGGGGCCGCCGAACAGCAGGTTGCCCCACAGCAGGCAGAAGTCCTGGTCCGGCACCTCGATCGTCCCGCCCGACCCGCCGTAGATCTTGTCGTCGCCAGGACCGCCGAAGATCACGTCGATCCCGTCGTCGTCGGCGCCCGAGGACGCGCTCGGGGCGTCGCCGTGGAGCGTGTCGTCGCCGCCCTGGCCGAAGATCACGTCCCCCAGCTGCATCGTGAAGTCGTCGTCGATCTTCAGCGTATCGCCCTTGCCCGCCTGCACCGTGTCCTTGTCCGCGCCCCCAAAGATCACGTCGATGCCATCCTCGGTCGCGATGTCGTCGTCGCCGTCGCCGCCGAAGACCACGTTGCCCAGCTTCAGCTCGAACTTCGGGTCGCTCGCGTCGCCGATGCTCAGCAGCCCGCCGCCGTAGCCTCGGACCGTGTCGTCGCCGCCCCCCGCGAAGATCACGTCGATGTCGTCGTTCGCGCGGTCGGCGGCGGGATCGTCGCCGTGGAGGGTGTCGTCGCCTGCATCGCCGAAGATCAGATCGCCCAGCGCGAGCCGGAACGTCGAGTCGTCGTCGCTGCCCTTGATGTCCAAGCCCGCGCCCTTGCCCGCCTGCACCGTGTCCCCGTCCGCGCCGCCGAAGATCACGTCGACGCCGTCCTGCGTGACGATGTCGTCGTCGCCGTCGCCGCCGAACACCACGTTGCCCAGCGCGACCTCGAACGTCGGGTCGCTCGCGTCGCCAATGCTCAGCAGCCCGCCGCCGTAGCCACGGATCGTGTCGTCGCCGCCTCCGCCGAACACGACGTCGATGTCGTCGTCCGCGCGGTCGGCGCTTGGATCGTCGGAGTCGATCGTGTCGTCGTCCGCGTCGCCGAACACGAGGTCGCCCAGGGGCAGCCGCAGGGTCGAGTCGCCGCCGGAATCCTTGATGTCCAGCGCGGCGCCCTTGCCCGTCTGCACCGTGTCCGCGCCCGCGCCGCCGAAGATCACGTCGACGCCGTCCGCCGTCTCGATGTCGTCGTCCCCGGCCTGCCCGAACGCGACGTTCCCGAGCTGGAACGTGAAGTCGCCCACCTTCAGGTCGCCGCCATGGCTCAGGTGCATCTCGTCGGCGCCGTCGCCGCCCCATGCCAGATCGACCTCTTTGAGGGCGTCACTCGTACTGTCGCCGCTGACGATGAGATCGTCCCCGCCGCCCCCGACGAACAGGTCGCCGACGTCGACGGACCGGTCGTTGCGCGTCAGCGTCTGGCCACCGCCGCCGTAGAGGCAGTCGTTCGCGCCGTTGCCCACCAACAGATCGACCTTCTTGCCGCCCTTGATCTCGTCGCCGCCGTCGCCGCCGAACACCAGGTCGTTGCCGTCCTCGCCCAGCAGCTCGTCCGCGCCGTCCGCGCCGACGATCAGGTCGTCGCCGTCGCCGCCCTCGATCCGGTCGCTGCCCGACGTGCCGATCAGCACGTCGTCGCCCGCGTCGCCGCTGATCGTGTTGGCGGGCGTGATCGAGCACGACAGGTTCGATGTGGTCGACGTTGTCGACAGGCCCGCCAGCTGGACGCCACCACTGCCGAAGAGCGGGGCGGCGTCGGTCATCAGCGCCTCGAGGTCCGCCTGCAGCTGCGTGGCGCGGGCGCGCAATCGCTCCGCCGCGTCCGCCACATCGGTGCCGGCGCGAGCGCGCAGGGCGTCCGCCGCCCCGAGGACCTCCGCTTGACCGCGGCTGTCCATGCCGTCGCCGTCGGTCTCCAGCGCCGCCTCGGACTGCGCGACCCACGCGTCCCAATCCGCGGCGACGGAATCCGCGTCAGCGCTGATCCCGTCGCCGCGAGCGACGAGCGCATCGCCCTTCACCCCGAGCTGCGCGGCCCTCGACGTGCTCACCTCGTCGTCGCCGAGCCCCTCGCCGCTCGCTTCGAGCGCATCGCCCCGGCTCTCGTAGGCGTTGCCCTCCGCTTCGAGGCGCGTCGCGCTGGAGTCCGGCCGCTCGTCGTCGCCGACGTTGTCCGTGACGCCTTCCAGCGCCTCGATCCGGCGCTCCAGCTCCGCGCACGCCGGCGACAGGCCCGACGGGTCCTGCTGATCCTCGTCCGTCGTGGTCTCCGTCGGCTCCGGGTCTTCGGCGCACAACGATGAAAGCGCGGCAATGGACGTGGTCTGGCTCTCGATCGTCCGCGTGAACACCCCTATCGGGTCGGCGCTCTGCACTTCGAGGCCGAGGCTCGCGGCGTGCCCGTAGAGCGTCGTGGTGTCGCTCAGCAGCCCCCGCGCCGTGGGCAGCAGCAGCTCGAAGTCATCGACTGCACTGTGGACGTCGGCCGTGATCGCGTCCGTCGCCGCCACCGCCGCGGTTGCGGTCTGGGACACGAACGTCGTGGCAAACGCGCCGATGCGTGTATGAGCGTCGCGGACCGTCGCCGCCGCCGGCTGCACGAGGGTGCGCTCGATGTCCCGCACGTACGCCGCCGTCGGTTGGACGACGTCCTCGCCCGCGCCGCGCAGCACGTCCGCCGTGTCCGCCACGAGGCACGACGCCGACGCGCACGGCCCGGTCGAGGCATCGAGCAGGTCAAGCGCACCGTCGACCATGTCCTTGGCGGTCCGGAGCGTGGCGATCATCTGGATCGCATCGTCCACCGACACCGCGCTCACGTCGATCCCGCCGAGGACCAGGTCGTCGCCGCCATCGCCCTCCACGCGGATGGCCCAACGACTGGACAGCGCGCCGCCCGAGTCGTCGAAGACGATCCGATCGTCGCCGTCGCACAGGCGGGCGTGGATCGTCTGGAAGGTGGCCGCGGCCAGTCGCCAATTGGGCGTCGTCGCCGTCACCGGGACGAACACGTCGACCGTTTGGCCGGCGGCATCGAACCGCACGCGGATCGCGTCGGCGGCGTCCGTGCCGACGATGTCGAGCGTTCCGTTCGCCACGGCGGCCTGGACGGTGGTGCCGCAAGTGGCCTGGGCGAGGGCGTCCGGCTTGGCGGTCGTGGCGCTCGCGGCTGTTGCGGCGCTCGCGGCCGTTGCTGCGTCCGGCGCGGCGGTGATCGCGATCGCGGCCAGCGCGACCAGGCTCGCCCAGCGCGCCGCTCGCGGGCCGCCAGCGCGGCGCGGCGGCGTCGAAGTACGTCGAGTGCCAGGTGTGGTCCACGTTGCCATGGCCGTCGCCCTTTCGATCGGTCGCGTCTACGGTTGTACGTCAATGGGGACGACACGGGCCGTCCGACCGTCCTACTCCGGCGCGCCGCCGATTGTTCCATGCCGGCGCTGGGCAGTATGGGCCGTTGGGCGGTCAAGGGCGAATCGGGTGACGCGTTGGCATCGTCTGCGCGGGGAACGCAAAACCGCCGGGCATCCTCGCGGACGCCCGGCGGCTTGCTTTACTCTGTAAAACGATGGAGCCACCCGACGGACTCGAACCGTCGACCTGCTCATTAC
>JBDTSC010000246.1:0-5775 GCA_039931375.1 Ardenticatenales bacterium | reverse complement strand
GGCGGCAACCTGATCTTCCCGTGGTACGTCGGCGCGAGCGTCACGTTGTTCGCCGGCCCGCCGCGCGACGCGTCGCTCGTGCTGGGCGTGATCGAGCGCCATCGCCCGACCGTGCTGTACAACGCGCCCACCGGCTACGGCATGCTGCTCAGCCTGCCCGACCTGACGACCGCCCACGACCTGTCGAGCCTCCGGCTGTGCGTCTCGGCCGGCGAGTCGCTGCCGGCGCCGATCTGGACCGCCTGGAAGGAACGAACGGGCCTGGACATCATCGACGGCATCGGCTCGACGGAGAACTACCACATCTTTCTATCGAATCGCCCCGCCGTCGGCGACCGGCCGGCCGACATCCGCCCCGGGTCGAGCGGCACCCCCGTCCCGGGCTACGACGTGCGCATCGTGGACGACGAGGGTGACGACGTCGCGGCCGGGGAGGTGGGCAACCTGCTCGTGCGAGGGGAGTCCGCGGCGCTGTTTTACCTGCACCAAAGCCAGAAAAGCCGCGCGACGTTCCTGGGGCCCTGGCTGTTCACGGGCGATAAGTATCGCGTGGACGAGGACGGCTACTACTGGCACGAGGGCCGCAGCGACGACATGCTCAAGGTCGGCGGCATCTGGGTTTCGCCGGTCGAGGTCGAGAGCGCCCTGCTGGCGCACGAGGTCGTGCTGGAGGCGGCCGTCGTCGGCTCGCCGGACGCCCGTGCGCTGATCAAGCCGAAGGCATACGTGGTCGTGCACCGCCACGTGACGCCCGACGAAGCGCTCGCCGAGGCGCTGATCGCCCACTGCCGGTCCGTGATGGCCGAATACAAGCGGCCGCGCTGGATCGTCTTCGTGGACGAGCTGCCCAAGACGGCCACCGGCAAGATCCAGCGGTTCCGCCTTCGCGAGCGCCCGGAGGGCGAGCGCGCGGCGGACTAGCGCGCATCCTAACGGCCTGGTCCGACGTACATCCTCCCGGCGTCCCGCCTTTGACCGACGAATCCCATGCGTACAAGGAGCCCCAACCCGTGACCCGAACGACCAAGATCCTGCTCGCCATCGGCGCCGTCTGCGCGATCGGCTGCTGCGGCGTCGTCGCCGTGGTCGGCTACGCCGGCATGAAGATCGGCAAAGGCGTCGACCTCAGCCCGGCCGGCGCGCATAAGACCGCTTCCGAGATCGCCGACTACACGCTGCCCGAGGGCTACAGCGAGCAGATGGGCATGGCGATCCTCGGGATGAAGATGGCGCTCATCGGCCAAGGCGACATCAAAACGAGCGCCGGCACGTCGATGTCGATCGCGCTGATCGAGCTGCCCGGCGATGCGAACGGTGCGAACGCCGCCAGCGACGCGATCAAGGACAGCGCGAGCCAGCAGATGGGCGGCCGCGTGAAGGACGCCCACACCGTGGACGAGCGGGACGTGACCATCCGCGGCGAATCGGCGACGCTGACGATCTCCGAGGGCAGTGGCTCTGGCGGCGCCACGATGCGTCAGGCCACCGCCCAGTTCACGGCCAAGAGCGGCCACGCGGCCATGCTCATGGCGATGGGACCGAGCGAGAGCTGGGACCAGGCGGCGCTCGACGCGTTCATCGCCTCGATGAAGTAGCGCGCCGCTGGGCGACGACGCCGATCGAGCCGATCCAAACCCCTCACCGCCGCACGATCGCGTCCGTCATCCGCGCAACGCGCACCATCGCACGGACGTCGTGCACCCGCACGATGTCCGCGCCGCGGGTGATCGCCACCGCCACGGCGGCCGCCGTGCCCTCGACGCGGTCCTCCGGCGGTAGGCCGAGCGCCTGGCCGATGAAGCTCTTGCGGGACGGCCCGACCAGCACCGGGTAGCCGAGCGCACGCAGCTCGTCCGTCCGATCGAGCAGCTCGAGGTTCTGTGCGGGCGTCTTGCCAAAGCCGATGCCCGGGTCGAGCACGATAGACGATGGATCGATGCCGGCCGCCACGGCCACGTCTACGCGCTCGAGCAGCGCGCCGCACACCGCGGCGACGACGTCGTCGTAGCGGACATCCCCGTAGTGGCCCCCGACGGTCGCCGCGGTCGTGGCCCTCGCCTGCCGGTTGTGCATGAGCACGATCGGCACGCCCGCCGCGGCGACGACCGCCGCCATGGCAGGATCGGCGGCCAGCGCCCAGACGTCGTTCACCATGTCCGCGCCGGCGTCGATCGCTGCGTGCGCGACACTCGCCTTGGCGGTGTCCACCGAGATCGGCACGTCGAAGGCGGCGCGAAGGGCCGCGATCACCGGTACGACGCGCGCGATCTCTTCATCGGCCGGCACCGGCTCGCTGCCCGGCCGGGTGCTCTCGCCGCCGACGTCCAGGATATCCGCGCCGTCGGCGACCATCGCCTCGGCCCGCGCCAGCGCGGCGTCCACGGCTTTCCAGCCCGGGCGTGCGAGGCCGTCGCCGGAGAACGAGTCGGGGGTGACGTTCAGAATCGCCATGATCAGCGTCCGCTGGCCCCAGCGCAGCGGGCGGCCGCGGAGCGTGATCCCGTCCGCGGCCAGCGTCGAACCCGGCCCGTCGATCGACGCCTTCGGCATCAGTACGCGCCCAGCTCGACCAGACGATCGTCGTCGATGCCGAAGACGTGGGCGATCTCGTGCAGGACGGTGCGCCGGACCTGCGCCCGCAGCTCGGCCTCGCTGCGAGCGCGCGCCAGCAGCGCAAGGCGATAGATCGTCACGCGATCCGGCACGCGCATCCCCGCGTCCCCCAGGGCGGTGCGGGGCGTGC
The DNA here is from genome assembly GCA_039931375.1 of Ardenticatenales bacterium. GTDB lineage: Bacteria > Chloroflexota > Anaerolineae > Epilineales > Epilineaceae > Avedoeria. The sequence continues at coordinate 3,032 of JBDTSC010000246.1, read as the reverse complement.
CCTCGTACAGGCCGAGCAGCTCGTCGGCGTGCGCGACGCCGAGGTCGGCCACTTGGCGGGGCGTCGGGCGGTCTTCGACGACGAACTCGACGTTGTCGAGCGCGGCCACGAAGCGATCGGGCAGGCTGTCGATCGTCTCGACGACGAGGGCGGCGAACGCGGCGTGGGTCATGCGCATCGGCCGCGATTGTACGCCGTGCGGTGCGGATCGCATACGTCGGCGTCCGCTCGTGCGTTGACGGTGCCGAGCGTGGGTGGCACCATCCGTCTCGCCCGCCACCCCCGCGGGCGGACCGTATCGGGCGCCTGGGTCCCGACGTCTCTCATCGATGATCGCCGCGTCGCGCCGCGCCGCTCGAACGCGAACCAGCCAACGGGCCGCCGTCCCGCGGCCCGTGTTTGAGGAGGCCCACCGACGTGTTCGTCCCCCCGACCGTTCCCCGCCCGTCCTCGCCACACCTGACCGCGGCGACCCGCCTCGCGCCCGCCGCGCGCCGCCGAAGAACGGCGCTGCTCGTGGCGGCCGCCGCGTTCGCGCTGGCGGCCGCCGCGATCGTCGGCGTGCGGCACAGCGCGCCTGTCGTCCGCGCCGCCCGCGAGGCGGAACGCCGCCTGAGCGCTCTGCAAGCCATCGGCGGCACGACGTGCATCACGCCGTCGGCGGACGCGACCGTCGACTCCGAGCAGCCGACCGCCACCCTTGGGGGCGACAACATTCTCCAGGTGGCACGCGTGCGGGCCGCGTCGCCCCAGGAGCGCTGGTCCTACGTGCGCTTCGCGACGACGACGCTGCCGAGCGGCATCGAGCTGGTCAGCGCGACGCTCGAGCTGAAGATCGAGAACACGATCGGCCTCGCCCCGTTCAGCCAGGCGATCTTCGCCGTCACGGGCCCGTGGGCCGAGAAGTCGATCACGTGGGCGAATCGCCCGCGCGCCATCGGCCCATATGGCAACACCGCGTTCGGCGGCCAGGCGATCACCGTCACGGCCGACGTGACGCCGCTCGTCGAAAAGTGGCTGAGTGGCTCGCTGCCGAACGAAGGTCTCGCCCTCGAGCCGGACAGCGATTTCGACACGGTCTGGTTCGATGCCCGCGAGTTCGACGATCCGCCGCACGAACCGCTCTTGTGCATCCAGTGGCGCCTGCCCACCCCGACGCCCAAGCCCACGGACGCACCGTCGGCGACGCCGACGAACACGACCGCCGCCCGTGCCTCCGCGACGCCGACCGGCACGGACACGCCGAAGGGCGCGACGGCGACGGTCACCTCGACGCTGACGTCGACACCCGCCTCGTCCGCGACACCCTCGCCCACGACCCCGCCGACGGCCACCGCCTCGCCCACGCGCGTCGGCACGCCCCAGGCCACGCCGACCGAGGGTTCATCGTCGCTCGACCTCACGGTGGACGACGCGGGCAACGGCGTGGACGCGCAGCCCGGCGACGGCGTGTGCCGCACGTCGGCAGGCCGCTGCACGCTGCGCGCCGCGCTCCAGGAAGCGGACAAGAACGCGGCGTCGGACGTTCGGATCCTCTTCGCCGCCGCGGTCCGCACGATCGACGTGCCGGCCGGCGGCCCAGCGCTGACGGTCCAGCGCACGAACGTGACGATCGACGGCAGGACGGCGCCGCCGCGCGCGGCCCGTGCCGCCCGCGCCGCCCCGGCCGCGCGGGCGCAGGCGAGCGGCTTCGTGCGGTTGGTCGGGCCGGCCGGCGCCACCGGCGGCGCGCTGCCCGGCCTGGCGATCGACGGCGCCCGCGGGATCGTCGTCGACGGGATGTCGTTCGAGGGCTTTGCGGTCGGGGTCGCCGTCTTGAACCGGTCGTCCGGCATCGAGATCGGCGGCGCGGCGGCGGGGCGGCTGGGCAATCGGTTCACGCGCAACGTCGTCGGGCTCGCGGTCGACGCCTCGTCCAGCGAAGTCGGCATCACGGGCAACGAGTTCCTCCAGAACCGGGCGGACGGTCTCCTTCTGGCGCGAACGTCCGGCGCTCACGTAAGGCTCCTCGGCAACCGGATCACGGGCAACGGCAACGCGGCGATCGCGGTCGCGCCGGCGGGGGCGCAGACGGACCCGCCGCGGATCGCGACCATCGATCCGACCCTCGGCGTCGTCCGCGGCACGACATGCGCCGGCTGCACCGTCGAGCTCTTCGCGGACCGCGGCGTACAGGCCGGCCGCGTCACGGGCCTCACGGCGCTCGGCGACAGCCGCGGCGAATGGTCCATCCGCGGCTTCGTCGCCGGCCCGGACGACACCCACCTCACCGCGACCGCCACGCGGGACGGCGACACGAGCCGCCTTTCCAGCGCGCTGGCGGTGGACAACGGCGTGGCCTGGATGCTGTCCGAGCGACCGGGCGCATCGCCCGCCGCGCTGCGCGGCCGCCGCCTCGTGCGCAGCTACATCCTGCGCGACGAATCGGCGCATCTCGTGAACACCGCGGTGCTGCGCTTCCTGCCGGAAGACCTGGACCTGCAGTTCCCGGTGCGAACGGGATTCGTCGACGTCAGCCTCCCGGTGGAGATCGCGGCCGCCGTGTTCAGCCGCAAGCTGCACACCAGCCTGGAGGCCGTCGAGCGCAACGGCGTGCGGCACAGCGTGCGCTGGACGCCGAACCTGGCCGTCGCGGTCGCGCAGATCGGCGCGCGGCCCGGCGACGTGCTCCTGGATCTGCTCGGACTGGGACCGCTCGGCCTTGGCGCCCGCCTACGCCTGGACACGTTCGTCGCCGCCGGCAGCGAGCGGCCCGCCAACGCGAGCGGCGGGCGGGTCGGGCCGCTCGGCGCACGGGCGGTCGCAGCCAACGACGACGCGTACGCCGCCGCCTACATCGGCGCGCCGGCCGAACTACGCGAGGGGCCGTACGCCTGGACGCAGACGATCGCGGCGGGCGGCGGCATCTACGAGCTGCAGGCGGGCACGGAGGCGGTGTCGGGGCCGCTCGAGATCGTGGCGCCGGTGGATGCGTTCAACGCTGGGGGGGCGGCCAGCGGCTGCCCGGGCAGCGGCGCGGGCGCGGTGGTGTG
>JBDTSC010000245.1:0-5812 GCA_039931375.1 Ardenticatenales bacterium | reverse complement strand
GGCGGGCGATGAGTTGGGGCATGACGAGCCTCCCGATGCTTGGCGTCGACGTCGGCACTACGTACGGGTCGTTCAGCCTCGCGGCTCACCGACAAGACCGGTCGATTCGTCCTCCTCGAACGTAACCCGACCGTACACCTCATCGAGCGCCAGCGCAACGCCGATCGTCTCGAGGTGCAGGGAGGCGTCGAGGCCGGAGGCGTCCGTGAAGGTCCAGACGTCGCCGCTGCGCGTGAAAACCTCGATCTGCGGCTGGGACTGGCTGACCAGGACGTAGTGCTGCAGCGAGGGGATCTGACGGTAGCGGATCCACTTCTCGCCGCGGTCGCGGGCCTCGGTGGAAGCGGAGAGGACTTCGAAGATCGCGGTCGGGTTGACGAGATTGTCGAAGCCGTCCGGCGCAAGCACGGCCTCCCCGCACACGACCGTCACGTCCGGATAGGTATAGAAGTTTGCGTCGACGCGGACACGCAGGTCGCTGTCGAAGACCTCGCATTGGCCGCCCGCCAGCTGGCTGCCGACGATCCGCGCGAGGTCCGTCTTTATGCGCGAGTGCTTGATGCTGCCCCCGCTCATCGACACGACAACCCCGTCGACGTACTCGTGCTTGTCGTCGGCGAGGACTTCCTGTGCGAGGTACTCGTCGGCCGAAACGAGGGTGACCGTTTGGGGAAGAGCCATGCTCGGTTGAGCCTTTCGTTGCGTCGACGGCGTCGTCGAGCGGCGTAGCATTGCTGATGCTTCGAATGATACTCGCGCCGGGAAGGGCGGGTATCGGGTTATGATTCCCCCATGATCCTCTCCTTCCTCGCCTGGCTCGCCCTCATCGCCTTCGCCGGCACCGTCCTGGCGGAAGCGTGGCTGCCCTGGCGTGACCGCACGGACGCGCTCGAACGGATCGTCCTCACGCTGGGCCTCGGCTACGCGTGGGCGGTCGTGGCGGGCATGGCGCTGAACGCGACGCCGTGGGGCGTCAACGTGGGCTCGCTGATCGTGGCCACGTTCGCGCTCGCCCTCGTCGTCGGCGTCGGCCAGCGCATCCGCGGCGGCAAGGCGTGCGGCCGACCGCGCCCGCTGGACCGTCGCACGTGGCTCGCGATCGCGCTCGTGATCGCGTTCGCCGCGCTCTTCCGCCTCCCCAACCTCGGCTGGTCGGAGTTCCAGGGCGATGAGGCCCTCGTGCTCCACAAAGCCGCCGCGACGATCGACGGGCGGCACGACGCGATCTACGTCCACAAGAAGGGCCCCGCCGAGATCCTCGTAACCGCCGAGGTCTACGCGATCACCCGCCGCATCGACGAGGGCACCGCGCGCCTGCCGTTCGCGGTCGCGATGTTGGCGGGGCTGGCGGCGCTGATCGTCGTGGGACGGGGGCTGTTCGGGCCGAAGGTCGGGGTCTGGGCGGCGCTGATCCTCGGGCTGAACGGGTTCTTCATCGCCTTCGGGCGGGTGGTGCAGTACCAGGCGCTCGTGTTCCTGTTCGGGACGTTGGCGATTTGGTGTGCGTGGCGCTACCGGAAAGACCAGGCGGACGATGCTCCCCGCTGGCTCCTCCTCACCGCCCTCTTCCTGGCCTGCGGCCTCCTGTCCCACTACGACGCCGCCCTTGTCGCCCCCGCCATCCTGTGGCTCGTCGTGGCCCGCTGGCGCGCCGAGCGTGGCAGCCTGCGGCGCGATCGGTGGGCCATCGCCGCTTCGATTCTCCTAGGCGCCGTCCTGCTCGCCTCGTTCTACGTCCCGTTCGTCCTCCACCCGTACTTCCGCTCTACCACCCTCAAGTACCTCGTCGAGGTCCGCATGGGCGGTGGCGGGGGCGACGGCGGCGGGGCGCCATACGACGCGCTGCCCAAATGGGCGGGGCTGGCGAACTTCTACAACAGCGCGTACTACCTGCTCGCCCTCGGCCTCCTCGTCGCCGCCGTCGTCACGAAGCGCCTCGTCGCGCGCTGGCCGCGGGCCGGGTGGGCGCTTGCGGCGCTCGGCGCGGCGGGTGTGCCGGCGCTCCTCCTGCGCCCGCAGTGGTTCGCGCTGACGACCGACGTCGAGGGGCGCAGCTGGGCGATCGTTCTCGTCGCCGCGCTCGCCCTCGCGCCGCTGATCGCGGTCTGGCGGGACGATGCGTGGGTGACCGTGTGGCTGTGGCTGATCGTGCCGTTCGTGTTCTACTCGACGCTGGTGGAGTCACCGCGGACGCACTTTCATACGGTGTTTCCGGCGCTCAGCATCTTGGCGGCGATGACCTTCTCGACGCTCTCGCGCTCCCTATACCCCGCCCCCAGAATTGGGGGAGGGGTCGGCGAGCGAAGCTCGCCGGGGGCGGGGGCCTTAGGCCGTTGGGCGCCCGTTGTCGCCGTCGCACTCTGCGTCGTCGTGGCCCACAGCGGCTATTACGGCGCGCAGGTGTTCGTCCAGCACGAGGTCAGCTACAAGCGCAGCTGGCCCGCTGTTCGGGTGCCGATGGCGTGGTATCCGTTCGATGACCTGCCGGGGAGCGGGTGGTTCGGGTTCCCGTATCGCGCAGGATGGAAGTACATCGGCGGCACGCTGCTTGGTGGCGGCAGTGGCGGGGGCGACTATGACTCCAACGAGGAGCCGGCCGTGACAGCCTGGTATACGCGGGGTGCGCCGCGTTGCGGCGACCAGCCGAAGTACGTGTTCGTTGCCACGCGCGTGCAGGACCGCCAGCCGGTGCTCGATCCGGATGCCGACGAGGCACCGGATGAGCCTCCCCCGGCGGAGGCGATCATCGCGGCCGGCTACAAACACAAGCTTGACGTCCGGACGAACGGCGAGGACAGCGTCGCGGTGTGGGAGCGACGGGGGGTCGACGACGAGCATTTGACGAACTTCGACCTGGCTCCAAGCGTGAACCAGGACGCGGGCTATACCAGTGGAACGGAAGGGATGAATCCCATTCATGGGTCCTACACCTATGACTTTGATCTTCAGGACTCCGACCCGCACTACGATGCCGGCCTCCCCTTCGACAACCCGGCGCGCATCGTCGACGAGGCGCGCGACGACGTTTTCGGCAGTGTGCCGATGCTTGCGCTTCGCGGTTGGCGCTACGTCGCACCGTCGCGTGGAGACGTCGGCATGGGTCGCGAAGATGCCGTCGCACCCGGCGATCGCATCATCCTTTCCTTGGCCTGGGCCGCACTCGATCAGCCGATCCCACCGAACGCCCAAGTCTTCGTCCACCTCGAGCGCGAAGGCGTGCAGACCCTCGCCCAATCGGATGGCCCGTTGCACCCGCCCGCTGAAACAGTTTGCGGCAAGCCGCGCGTGCTATCGTCGTTGGCGGCGGGCGAGGAGGTGCTGGATCGGCGGGTGATCGATGTGCCCGCGGACGCAAAGCCTGGTTCAGCGTATTACATCCTGGTGGGTATCTACGACTACGAAACGGGCGAACGTCTTCCGGTCATCGCGGGCCTAGACAAGGGCCAGAACCGCGTTCGGTTGACGATCGTCACGATCGCCAACGGATCGCCGTTGGAAGGCCACGCCCCATGACCAACACCCCCACCGACCCCCGCCTCGCCCGCAGCCTGTCCCGCGCCACCGCCTTCTTCGCCATCGCCATCGCCCTCACCGCCGCCGCCGTCCGCTTGCCCAAGCTCAGCGTGTTCCTCACGCCCGACGAGACGCGTTGGGCCTGTCGCTCCGCGAACTTCTACAACGCGCTGGCCACGGGCGACCTCGCGGCGACGTACCAGAAGGAACACCCGGGCGTCATCACGATGTGGCTCGGCGGGCTCGGCCAGACGGTGGACCCGGAGGCCGATTGGGCGGTGGCGTGCCGGGACATCAACCCCAGCAACCTGGTCAGCGACGCCCCTCGGCCGGCGCTGGACGAGATCACGGCCCGCCTGTTCCGCGGTCGGATACGGATCGCGCTGTTCATCAGCCTGTGCATCGGCCTGATGGTCTGGCTTGTCGGCCGCCTGTTCAACCACCGCGTCGCCCTGCTCGCCGGCCTGCTCATCGCCCTCGATCCCTTCTACGTCGCCCACAGCCGCGTCCTGCACGTCGACGGCGTGACGTCGACGCTCATGACGCTGTCGCTGTTGTGGCTGCTCTTGTGGCTCCACCGCGGCAAACGATGGCGCGACCTCCTCCTCTCGGGGGCGATGGCCGGCCTCGCCGCCGTCAACAAGTCCCCCGCGCTCTTCATGGCCCCCGTCGCCGGCCTGCTCATCGCCGCCGACGCCCTCACCCTACGCCGTCCGCGCACGGTCCGCGAGGCCGTCGCCGCCCTCGCACCGCTGACGCGCGATGTGTTCGTGCTCATGGCCGTCTGGGGCGGCGCCGCCATCGCCGCCTACGTCGTCGTCTGGCCCGCGATGTGGGTGCACCCGTTCGGGTCGCTGCGCAACGTCCTCGGCGGCGCCGAGAGCTACGCCCAGGAGGGGCACGACGGCGGCAACTACTTCTGGGGCCGCCCCGTCCCCGACCCCGGCCCCGCGTTCTACCCCGTCGCCTGGGCCCTGCGCACGACGCCCGTGGCGATGCTGGGCCTCATCCTGGCCGCATGGTTCACCCGCCGTCGCCCACGCCCCCTCAACAACGAACCGATCGGCGCCCAAGGGGCACCGCAACCAGCGCCCCTACCCAACGCCAAACGCCCCCCCACGCCCCCCCCTCTCGCCAACGACCTCCCCCCAACCAGCGCATCCGCCCCCACCAACGGGTCCCTCGCCCACGACGTGGGAGAGGGACAGCTCTCGCCCGTCCAGGGCGAGAGCAGGGTGAGGGCCCCCGCCAGCACGATCCTCCTCTCCCTGGTCACCTTCGCCCTCCTCTTCACCCTGGTCATGACCGGCGGCGCCAAGAAGTTCGACCGCTACCTCCTGCCGATCTTCCCGGCGCTGAACATCGTCGCCGCCTGGGGCATCACGACGGCGCTCGTGGCGTGGGGCGAGCGCGGGATGCGGCGGCGGCCGGCTGGCGACCCGACCACCTCGTCGCCCCCAACGTCGTCGTCCGTCGACGCGACGATGGCCGCGATCCAGGCGGAAGGCGCGATCGCCGTCGGGGCGCTGGTCGTGGCGTGGACGTTGGCGTTCACGTTGTACGCGCATCGGCCCTACTTCCTGGACTACTACAACCCGCTGGCCGGCGGCGCGCGGGCCGGGGAGTTCGCGCTGCTGCTCGGCTGGGGCGAGGGGCTCGATCAGGCGTCCGCGTTCCTGAACGCGCAGCCGGCGCCCGAGACGCTCGAGATCGCCACGCGCTACCGCTCCGTCGTCGGCCCGCAGTTCAAGGGCCTGGCCAACGGCATGGACGATATCGACCCGGCGACGACGGACTTCTTCGTGTTCTACCGCAACCAACTCCAGCGGATCCTCGACCCCGAGCTGATCGCCCACTACTTCGGCCCGAACGCCCGCCCCGACCACGCCCCGACCCCCGTCATACCGCCCGACCTCACGATGTCCATCGGCGACCTGACGTACGGCTGGATCTTCGCGAATCGCAACTGGGCGCCGGCGGCCCGCTTCATCGACGAGCGCGCCGACGCGGCCACCGACGCCGTCCTGGTGCGCGCCAAGTCCGGCTTCGCCCGCGGCTACAAAGGCCCGCTGCCCATCATCGAGGTCGATCCGAATGCCACCGACCCCGCCATCGACACGTTGCTCGCCGACGCCTTCCGCGCCCACGAGCGCCTCTGGTGGGTCCGCTACGACGACGTCGTCCCCTACCCCGCCCTGCGCCGCGTCGACGACGCGCTCGCGCTGGCCGGCTATCGCACGGCGGACCGGGCGTACGACGAGCTGCGGGCGTCGCGGTTCGACCGGGCGGCGGACACGGC
>JBDTSC010000244.1:0-5825 GCA_039931375.1 Ardenticatenales bacterium | reverse complement strand
GCGTACGCGGACGTCGCAGGAACAACGACGCACGCCAGCGCAAGCGCGAAACACACCCGCCGGACGGCAACGCCCCGCCCGCTCACGCCGCTCATCGCCCCCGCCCCTCGCGCGCGAGCGCCTCGCCAAGCGCGGCGATGAGCGCCGCGGCGTCCGCCCCCGCCGTCCGCACGGCCGAAGCCGATGCGCCATCACCCGGTCCACCCCGCCGCAACGCCCCGTCGTCCGACGCGTCGGCCACGGCCTCAAACTCCGCGGGCCGCCACGCCGCCGCCTCCCCGGCCGCGAGCGCCGCCACCGTCCGCCGGGCGAGCTCGTCGCCCACGCCGCGGGCCATGAGCGCGGACCGCAGCGCGTCGTGCGCCAGACCAGACGCGCGCGGGCCGAGGGCGGCGTTGAGCACGCGATTGACGGCGGCGGCGACGTCGACGGGCGCGGGGCCGACGCCGGATGGGCGAACTGCAAGACGGTCGGCGAGCGACCGCACGGCCTCCGCGGCGGCAGTTCGCACCCGGACGCTGTACGTGCCGCGGCGTGCGGCGACCGCACGGCCGCGGCGAAGGCGTCCGTGGTCGAGGGCGATCAGGGCGAACGGACCGAGCCACAAGAGCCAGTAGCCCAGGCGCCCGGACCGGGGCCAGCGCGCAGGGGCGCCGTTCAGGATTGCGTCGACCCCACCCGCCGCCGCCGCGCGGCCGTCGACCGCACGGCGTCCGGCGCTCAAGGGCACGGACGGCTCGACGAGCGGCGCCGTTTGGGCCCAGCGCGTCGTGTCCGGCGGCGCGGCCGTCACGGCGGATGCGGCGGGCGCGGCGCGATCGTCGGCCGCGGCGGCGGGCGCGCTGGGCGCACCGGACGGCGCGCCGTTCGCGGCGCTCGCGACGAGCGCGATGGGCGATGTCTCCGCGACGGCGTATTGGCCGGCGGCGGGATCGAAGTAGGCGTAGCGGATCGCGGGCAGGGCCGCGGGGCCGGCGCGGGTCGGGATGAGCAGGCGCTTCCACGTGCGGCTGCCGACGATACGGCCGTCCTTGGCCTCGACCGCCATCGTCTGGCCGTCGTCGTAGCTCTGCCAACCGTCCAGCGCCGGCCAGTCGGGATCCGGCGCGGTCTCGATGTTGCCGTCGCCCGCGAGCGTCACGGTAAGGCGAATCGGATCGTCGACCGCGGCGTCCGCCCGATCGACGGACGCCAGGATCGTGTAGCGGCCGACGGCGCCGTCGAACTCGGGCGGCGCGCCGTCGGGCAGCGGCTTCACGTGAACGGTGATCGCCTCGGTGGCCAGCCGGTCTCGGGAGACGGTGAGATCGCCGACGAGCGAGAGCCGGGCGGGGTCGATGGTGATGTCGCCCGCGCGGGTCGGGAACAGGTACGTGTCGAGTTCCGTCAGCAGGAAGAGGCGATCGCCGACGAGCACGCGGTCCGAGCGCTGGTCGGACTCCCGCCGCTGCCAGAAGCCGGTGAAGGCCGGGGCGCCGTACGAGGGCTGCTGGGCCAGGTTCGCCGCCTGATAGAACCGGAACGTGTAGACGAGCTGCTCTCCCTGCCAGACGGTGTCGTTGTCAACGGCGGCGCTGATGAAGAAGCGCTCGCCGGGCGCGACTGCGCCGGGAGAGAGCTGATCCGGCGACACCGTCGGCTGGCTGCCGGGCGTGACGGTCAGCGGGATCGGTTCCGTGCGGTACGTCTGGCCGTCGATCTCGATGCTGAACGGCGGTACGACCAGATCGCCCGATCGCACGGGCTGCAGCGCGTAGTCGTAGCCCAGAACGAACGACGGGGCGCCGTTGATCATGCTCAGCTGGGAGCGGCTGTTCGAGCCGACGACCGCGAACCCGTCGAACACGGGCTGCTGCAGCTGCGAGAGCTGCATGGACGCCGCGTTCACGACGACCGAAACGCGCACGGTATCGTCCGTCGAGAGCGTCGTGCGGTCGACAGTGGCCGTGATCGGGCTCGGCGTCGCGGCGGCTGGGGGGTCCGTCGGCGCACCGGCCCCGACGCCCGGCTGCGCCGCCACCCGCGGCGCGCCAGCGGCCAGAATGCAACCGGCAAACGCGACGAGCGCGACGAACGACCGCCATCGCGCGCCTGGCGCCACTACCAGTCCTCCACGGGCGGGTTGCCGGGCGCCATCAGGCGCATCCGCAGCACCTCGCCCAAGCTGCGCGCGCGCCCGCCGATCGCCTCGAGCAGCCGGCGCGCCTCCTCGGGCGTCATCTGCACCGCCTTGCCGCCGCCCTTGCCGCCGCCCTGCCCGGAGGCGGGCGTGCCGTTCGGCTTGTCGCCGCCCGCCGCGGGCGACGGGTTGGCCATGGCCTGCGCCGTGGCCGTCCCGGCCGCGTCCGCCTGCGCGCCGGCCCCGCCGGGCGGCGTGCCGCTGGCGGACGGCGTCGGGGTCCCAGCCCCTGCGCCCTGGCCGGCGGTCGGCGAGCCCTGTTGATCACCGCTGCCCGGCTGCTGGTCCTTGCCTTGGTCCTGGCCGGACTGCTGCTGGCCATCCTTGGAGGGTTGGCCGTCCTGCCCCTGCTCCTCCTGACTCTCCTTGGACGCCTTCTCGGCCGTCGCCGCGTTCCGCGCCGCCAGGGCCAGTTCGAGGTTGCGCTTGGCCTCGGCGTCGTCCGGCGTGAGCCGCAGCGCCTCGGACAGCGCGTCCACCGCGACGTCCAACTCGCCGGCCATGAGGGCCGCCGTGCCGAGGTTGTACCACGTGAACGCGGACAGCGCCCCGCGCGCGCCGATCAGCGCGCGCTCGAGGTCGCGCCGCGCGCCGCTGAAGTCGCCGCCGGCCAAGCGGGCGACGCCCTGGTCGTACGCCGGCTCCGGCCGCTCGGGCGCGGCCTCGGCGGCGGATGAGTACAGGGCCAGCGCGCCCTTGTCATCCCCGGCCGCGAGGGCGGTGTTGCCGGCGCGGACGTCCAACGCGGCCTGGCGGCTGCAGCCGGCCGTTGTCGGCAGGATCAGCGCGAGCGCGAGCAGGGCGGCCAGCGGACGCACAACACGGCGTCGGCCCAGTCGGGCCAGCGCCTCAGCGGCCAGCATGAGGGCCACCGCGGCCAATAGGAACAGTTGGAAGCGCTCGACGCGCGAGGTCTCAAGGCGTCCTTCGCTTGTCCCCTTCTGCATGCCGGCGAGGGCCTGCAGCAGCGAGTCGATCGCGCCGCCGGCCGCGCCGGCCCGCCAGTACGTGCCGCCCGTGGCGCCGGCGAGCGCCTGAAGCGTCTTCTCGTCCAGGCGCGATATCACGGGCTGGCCGTTCGCGTCCGTCTTCCAGCCGATCGCGTTGCCGTCCGCGTCCAGCTGCGGCACCCGCTCGCCGTCCGGCGAGCCGTAGCCGATCGCGAAGATCCGCACCTGGGCGTCGCGCGCCTCGTTCGCGGCGGCCAGCGGGTCGGCGGCGTGATCCTCGCCGTCCGTGATCAAGAGGATCGCCTTGCCCCCGGCGCGCCGCATGTCGAACGCCGCCAGCGCCGTGCGCAGCGCGTCCGCGATCTCCGTGCCGGGGCGCGAGATGACGGCCGGTTTCGCGGCGTCCAGGAAACCGCGGGCCGTCGCGTAGTCCGCTGTGAGCGGCAGCTGGACGAAGCTGGCGCCGGCGAACAGCACGAGCCCGACATCGTCCCCGTCCAGCTGCTCCATCAGCCGCCCGATCTCGAGCTTGGCGCGCGCCAGCCGGTTGGGCTTCGTGTCCTCGGCCAGCATGCTGGTCGAGACGTCGAGCACGACGATGATCTGGTTGCCCTGCTGCTGCACGACCTGCACCGCGCGGCCCCACTGGGGACGGGCCAGGGCGATCACGGCGCAGCCGAGCGCGACGGGCCACAGGACATCCCGCACGCGCCTGGCCGATCCGTCGACAGCCGGCGAGAGGCGGGCGATGAGCGCCGGATCGCCGAGGCGGGCGACGGCGGCGGCGCGGGCGCGGGCCGTCCACCACAACAGGGCGGCGGCGGCCGGGACGAGCGCGAGCAGCCACAGGGCCATCGGGCGGGCGAACGTCATCGGGCCACCTCCGCGGCGTGGTCGGCGCGATCGTCGGGCATCGGCGGAGCGGGCATCGTCGGCGACCTCATGGCAGGGTGCGCAGCAGCGTGCGCCGCAGCACGAGCTCGAGGCACCACAGCGCGAGCGCCGGCCCGAGCCACCACGCGAACAACTCTTTGTAGCGCGTCCACTGCCGCAGCTCGACCTGCGACTTCTCGAGCTGGTCGATGCGGCCGTAGATGTCGCGCAGCGCGGCCGTGTCCTTCGCGCGAAAGAACGCGCCGCCCGTCGTGTCGGCGATCGCCTTGAGCGTCTCCTCGTCGATCTGGCTCTCCTGGTAGACGACCCGCGGGCCCATGAACCCGTCGACCGGCATCGGCACCTGGCCCGGCTTGGCGGCGGCGATCGTGTAGACCTTGATCCCGAGCGCCTTGGCCGCCTGCGCCGCCGTCAGCGGGTCGATCTGCCCCACGTTGTTCACGCCGTCCGTGAGCAGGATGATCACCTTGCTCTTGGCCTTCTGGTCCTTGAGCATCGCCGCCGCGTTCGCGAGGCCCAGGCCGATCGCCGTGCCGTCTTCGATCCCGAGCTCCGTCGAGAGCTTGACCTGCTCGAGCTGGCGCAGCAGGACGCCGTGGTCCACCGTGATCGGGCACTGATCGAACGCCTCGCGCGCAAACACGACCAGCCCGAGCCGGTCGTACGGCCGGCCCTCGACGAACGACCGGATGACGGTCTTGGCGGCCGTCAACCGGTTGTCGGGCTGGAAGTCGAGCGCCGCCATGCTGCCGCTGATGTCCAGCGCGAGCGCGATGTCGACCCCGTCGCCCTGGATCGTCTCGCGCGCCTGCCCGCTCTGCGGCCGCGCCAGCGCCACGATCGCGAGCCCCAGCGCCAGCAGCCGCAGCGGCCCGAGCAGGCCGCGCAGACGCAGCCGCAGCGACGCGCCAGCGGCCATGCCCGCCCGCTCGGCGGCCCACGTGCTCGGGTACCGCAGCGCCGCCTCGCCCTCGCGCGCCGCGCGGCGACGCCAGCGCGGCATGAGCGCCAACAGCGGCAGCGCCAGCAGCAGCACGAGCACTTCGGGCGACGCCAACCGCAGCGCGTTCACGGGGCGTCCTCGCCGTCCGCGGTTCCGCGAGCGGGCTCGGTCGGCGCGGCGTCGCCCAAGGTCGAATCGTGAGAATGGTCAGCCGGCACAGCGCTCTCGTCGGCCGGCACGACTGCGTCGGCAGCCGGCTCGGCGACGTCGTCGACCTGTTCCGCGTCGGCGTCGGCCGCCGCATCGTAGACCTCGGCGCCTGCCGAACGGTCATCGGCCTCCGCCGCCTCCGTGATCGCGGCCACCGCGGCCGCGGCCGCGGCCGCCGCCGCCTCCGCCGCGATGCGCCGCCGTTCCGCAGCGCCCCACAGCGGCCCGATCAACGCCTGCGCATCCGCCAGCGACGCGCGGGCCGTCGGGGCATCGGGAACGATGCCGGCGAACTTGACGAGGTCCGCGTCCCCCAGGACGGCCAGCAGCGGCTCGACCTCGGGATCGCGAACGCCCATCGGGCCGAACGCGCCCTGCAGCTCGGCGGTCGTCCGCTCGAGCGCTGGCACGTGGAAGGAGCGCTCGACGAACGCCCGCAGCGCGTCCGCCATGCGGGTGTAGTGCTCGACGATGCGCCCGCGGCCCGGCAGATCCTCGCGCGCCAGGGCGTCCAGGTCCGCGCGGGCGAGGTCGAGCGCCGAACGTGTGTCCGCGTTCGACGCAGCGGGCTCCGCGCCGCGTCGGCGCTGGGCGATCATGCGGCGCAGCGCCCACAACAGGACGGCCAGCAGCGCCGCGACGGCGCTCA
>JBDTSC010000243.1:0-5828 GCA_039931375.1 Ardenticatenales bacterium | reverse complement strand
CCGGGCCAACAGTTGGCGCTGTTGATCGCGGTCGGGCTCGGCCTTCACAACTTCTCCGAGGGGCTGGCGATCGGCCAGTCCGCGGCGAGCGGGACGATCGCGTTCGCGCTCACGCTGATCATCGGGTTCGGACTGCACAACATCACCGAGGGGTTCGGCATCGCCGCGCCGATGGCTTCAGACGGCGCGCGCCCGACGTGGGGCTACCTGCTCCTGCTCGGCGTCGTCGGCGGTGGACCGACGTTCGTGGGCACGGTGCTCGGGTACAGCTTCACCTCGGAGGCCGTGTTCGTGCTCTTCCTGACGCTGGCGGCCGGCGCGCTGATCTACGTGATCGACGAGATGCTGGCCGTCGGGCACGCGATATTGACGCGTGGCGCGCTCTACTCCGGGCTGCTGCTCGGATTCTTCGCGGGCTTCGGGACGGACCTGCTGTTGAAGTACCTGGGCGGCTGATCGTCGTCACCGCAGGAAACGGGCCCTGGGGCAGGGGCGGATCACTCGGCTGCGACGCCGGATCCGTCCGGCCCCGGCGTCGAGCGCATGACCGACCCAGCCACCCAAGCGGAGGCGCCGCCGCCCGCCCAGACGTCCTTTTTCCAGATCGGCACCGTCGTCTTCAGCGTGTCGATCACCCAGCGGCACGCCTCGAACGCCGCCGCCCGATGCGCCGCCGACACCGCGATCACGACGCTGGCCTGGCCGATGTCCACCCGCCCCGTGCGGTGCGCGATCGCCGCCGTCGCCCCGGGCCAGCGCTCGGCCACACCGTCGACGAGCGCGCGCAGCGCCGGCACGGCCATCGCCTCGAACGCCTCGTACTCGAGCCACTCGATCGGACGTCCGTCCGTGTGGTCGCGCGTGACGCCCAGAAACGTCACGATCGCGCCGGCGCCGGGGCGCGCGACGAGCGCCTCGACCGCGCGTGGGTCGATCGGCGCGGCGGTGAGGGCGACGTCAGCCACCGCTGACCGGCGGCAGGAACGCCACCTCGTCGCCGGCCGACAGGACGTGGTCGAAGCGGGCGAGGACCGCGTTCACCGCAGCGGCGGGCGGAACCGCGGCCAGGCCGGGGTGATCGGCGATCAGGCCGGCCCACAGCGACCCGACGGTGAGCGGCGCGTCCGTGCGGTCGGTCAGCGCGCGCGTCAACTCGGACGCGCCGGCCGCGTCGCGGTAGGCCGCGAACAGGCGCACGCGCACGATCGCTTCAGGCGGCGCGGCCTCATCGGACGGCATGCGTCGCCAGCCAATCGAGCACGTATGGGTTGTCGCGCCGTTCGCGGCCGACCGTCGTGGCGAGTCCGTGGCCGCTGAACAGGATCGTCGCGTCGTCCAGCGTGAGGAGCTCCTCTTCGATGGACCGCATGAGCCGCGCGTAGTCGCCGCCCGGCAGGTCCGTACGGCCGATCGAACCGTGGAAGATGACATCGCCCGAGAACGCGATCGGCGCCGTGCGGTCCTCGTAGACCACCGTCGGGCCGACGAACGTGACGTGGCCGGGCGCGTGGCCGGGCGTGTCGCGGACGGTGAACGCGAACGCGCCAACGGCCACGATGTCACCGGCGGCGATGGCGCGGTCGACGGCCGGCACTTCCACGGGCGGCAGCCCGAACATCTGGGCCTGCGCGGGCAACCCGGCCAGCATCGGCATCGCCGCGCCGTGGAGGAGATAGGCGGCGCCGGTGCGCGCGCGCAGCTCCGCCACGCCTGCGACGTGGTCGATGTGGCTGTGCGTACCCCAGATCTCGACGATCCGCACGCCGCGCAGCTCGGCGGTGCGCAGGATGTCGTCCACGCGGCCGCCCGGATCGACGACGATCGCCACGCCGGCGGCGGGGTCCGCCACGAGGTACGTGTTCTCGGCGAACGGCGGGCACACGAGCGTTTCCAGCAGGACGTTCATGGCGCAAGTATAGCCTGGCCAGTGGGCGATCCGGCGAGCCCGCCGACGACCCCGCCGGTGACCCGCAAGGCGATCGCGATCGTGACCGCGACGATCATCACGGTCGTGAAGGGGATGACCAGACGGAGGCCCTCGCGTCGTACCGCGTCGCCGTTGGCGGCCACCCACTCGGCGCCGTACAGCGCGCGGTAGACGGCGCGCGTCCCGCGCGGCGCCGCCAGAAAGCCGACGAGCGCGCCGTAGACGACGAGCGTCGCCGCCACGCCCGGCCAGCGGAAGCCCAGCAGCGAGCCGGCGTAGAGGAGGGCGAACAGGACGAACGTTCGACCGAGCGGGTTGCGGGCGGCCGGGCCGCGCCGGCGAACCCAGCGGATCGACGCCAGCGGGAAGGCGGCCATGAGGGTCGCCGCGAGCACGGGGATCATCGTCGGATCGGCGCTCATCGCGGCCCGCCTCGTCGTGTGCGTCGGATCGGGTGGAGCGGCGCCGTCACGCGGAGCGGCCGCCCGCGGCGTCGCGCTGGCGTTCGATCAGCCAAAGCACGTCGCGCTCCCGCTCCGGGCTCTCGACGATCGCGGTGCCGGCGAGCGCCATGTCATGCGCGACGGCCAGGAAGGCGCGCGCATCCAAATCAGCATCCGCGAACGGCAGGTGCTTCTTCTCGCCGAGCGGGCCATAAGCGATCCCGCTGATGTGGATGTGCAGGTCCCGCAGCGCGGCCGGCCCGAGCGCGTCGCCGACCGTCTGAAAGAACGTCTCGAACTCTCGCGCCGTGTTCCAGGCGCCCGTGCGCGCGTGCCAGTGCGCGACGTCCAAGCACGGGCCGATGCCGGGCACGTCCTGGCAGAGTCGAAGCACCTCGTCCAGGTCGCCGAACTGGCTGACGCGGCCCATCAGCTCGGGCCGCAGGCACACGGCGGACGCGTCGACGTCCTCGCACGCCGCGAGGCGGGCCCGGGCTTCGAGCAGGCCGTCGCGGACGCGCGCGTAGACGTCGGCGCGGTCATCGGCGTGGTAGAAGCCCAGGTGCAGCACGACGTTGCGCGCGCCGACCCATGCCGCGCCGCGCCCGGCCAGGACGATCCGGCCGATGCTGGCCTCGATCTTGTCCGGCTCCGGGCTGTTCAGGTTGATGTAGTACGGGGCGTGGACCGATAGGCGCACGCCGTCCGCCGCAGCCGCGGCGCGGATCTTTGCGCCGCCCTCGGGCTTCACGGACACGCTGTGCACCCACGCCAGCTCGAGCGCGTCGATGCCCAGCGCGCGGCACGCGCGCACGGCGGCGGCGCTCCCGGCGCCCTTCGTGGCGTCCGGGGCGCCGCTGATGCCGATCGTTAGGCCAAGGGGACGAGGAAGCGTCCCGCCCGGCGGCGTTGGGTCCGCGCGGTCCGTCACCGCTCCTCGATCGGCGCCACCACCCGGTTCAGCGGCCCGGTGTACTCGCCGCGCGGCCGGATCAGGCGGTTGTCCGCGTACTGCTCGAGGATGTGCGCGGTGTAGCCGGCGACGCGGCTCATCGCGAACAGCGGCGTGAACTGATCCGTCGGGATGCCAGCCACACGCAGCGCGATCGCCGAGTAGAAATCGACGTTCGGGTACAGGCGCAGGTCCGGCCGGTTCGTCTCGAACCACTCCGCGGCGGCATCCGCGACGTTGATCGCGATGTCGTGGTAGCGGCGCTCGGGCGTGTCACCGACCTCGGCCACGAGGTCCTCGCTCAGGCGGCGCAGGACGCCGGCGCGCGGGTCGAGCATCTTGTAGACGCGGTGGCCGATGCCGGGGATCCGGCCCTTGTTGTCCAGCGTCTCGAACACGTACGCCCGTGCCTTGGCCGGGTCGCCGATCTTCTCGAGCATCGCCATCACGCGCTCGTTCGCGCCGCCGTGCAGCGGGCCTTTGAGCGTGCCGATGGCGGTCGTGATCGCGGAATACGGGTCGGACTCCGTGGACACCGTCACGCGCGCCGAGAACGTGCTGGCGTTGAAGCCATGATCCGCCAGCAACACGAGATAGGCGTCGAGCGCCCGCACCGCCAGCGGCGTCGGATCGACGCCGTGGAGCATGTACAGGAAGTTCGCCGCATGGTCGAGGTCCGTGCGCGGCGCAATGACGCCCAGGCCGCGCCGGTTGCGCTCGTGGGCGGCGATCAGCGTCGGCATCTGCGCCACGAGGCGCTTGGCGCAGCGCCAGCGGGCGGCCTCGTCGCGGACGGCGGCTTCAGCGTCGGCGTTGTAAAAGCAGCCGAGCGCGCTGACCAGCGTGCGGAGCGCCGCCATGGGATGGGCGTCCGTCGGCAGGTCGCGCAGCACGGCCAAAGCGCCTTCCGGCACGGCCCGCAGCGCGGCCAGCTCCGCCTTCAATGCGGCCAACTGGGCGGCGGTCGGCAGCTCGCCGTACCACAGGAGGTGGATTACCTCCTCGAACGAGACGTGCTCGGCCAAGTCCTCGATGGCGTAGCCACCGTAGATCAGCCGGCCTTCTTCGCCGTACACTTTGCTCTTGGAGGAACGGGCGACGACCACCCCCTCGAGGCCCTTGATCAATACGTCGGGCATGGGTTTTCTCTCCTCAACGTGCTATGCCGCTCCCCCGGTGGTGGGTGCAAGGCGGCGTTTCGCGCGGTCCGGCGCGCCTGCGCCATACCGCGAGTTGGACGGGTTCGTTCAGCGCACCTTGTTGAACAGGAGCGCCTTCTTCACCTCGCCGATCCGCCGCGTCACCTCGATGCCGCGCGGACAGGCCTCGGTGCAATTGAAGATCGTGCGGCAGCGCCAGACGCCATCGGTGTCGTTCAGGACCTCGAGCCGTTCGGCGGCGCCGCGATCGCGGCTGTCGAAGATGAAACGGTGCGCCTGCACGATCGCGGCCGGCCCGACGAACCGGTCGTTCGCCCAGTAGCTCGGGCAGCTGGTCGTGCACGCGGCGCACAGAATGCACTTGGTCGTGTCGTCGAAGCGCTCGCGCTCTTCCGGGGACTGGATCCGCTCGCGCATCCCCACCGGCTCGTCGTTGATCAGGAACGGTTGGACGGCCCGGTAGCTGTCGAAAAACGGCTTCATGTCGACGATCAGGTCTTTGAGCACCGGCAACCCGGCGATCGGCTCCACCGTGACGGACGTGCCGACGTCTTTGAGGATCGTCTTGCACGCCAGGCGGTTGCGACCGTTGATCCGCAGCGCATCGCTGCCGCAGACGCCGTGGTTGCAGCTGCGCCGCACGGCGAGCGTGCCGTCGTGGAACCACTTTACGGTGTTCAGCGCGGTCAGGACGGTGTCGTCCGGATCCGCCTCGACGGTGTACTCGCCCCACCATGGTTCGGTGTCGCGCTCCGGGTTGAAGCGCCGCACGGTCAGATGGATCTCCATTAGTACACCCTCGCCTTCGGCTGGTACTTGGTGATCGTCACCGGCTTGTAGCGCATCTCGACGCCCTGCGCTGTTTGGTAGCCGAGCGAATGCTTGAGCCACTCGACATCGTCGCGCTCCGGGAAGTCCTCGCGTGCGTGGCCGCCGCGGCTCTCCTTGCGTTCCAGCGCCGCCGCCGCGGTCACCTCGGCCAGGTCGAGGAGGCAGCCGACCTCCCACGCCTCGAGGAGATCCTGGTTGAAGCGTTTGCCGTGATCGTCGATCGCGACGTGCTTGTAGCGCTCCTGGAGCGCCCGGATGCCGTCGACGGCCTTGGCGAGGTCGGTCGCGTTGCGATAGACGCCGACATCGTCCGTCATGAGCTGCTGCAGGTCGCGTCGGATCAAGGCGACCCGCTCCGTCCCGCCGTCCGCCAGCAAGCGCGCGAGCGCTTCGTTCGAGTAGTCCGCCGCATCCGCCGGCAGCTCGTCATCGCCCAGGTTTGCGAGGTCCGCCACGATCGCTCGGCCGGCCCGGCGGCCGAAGACCACGAGGTCCACGAGCGAGTTCGTGCCGAG
>JBDTSC010000242.1:0-5853 GCA_039931375.1 Ardenticatenales bacterium | reverse complement strand
GAGGGCGGCGAGGGCGACGGCGGCGAGGAGTACGTCCAGGCGACCACGTGCCCCCTCCCTGGTCGGCTTTGCCGACCGGTCCCTCCCCCAATGCTGGGGGAGGGCAAAGGACGGAGAGCGGCCCAGGATCGGTGCGACGGCGGCGCCGATGGCGACGGCGGCCGGGACGTACAGGCCGATGAGGACGGTGAAGTCCTTCAGCGGGCCGGTGATCGGCAGGCCGAACGCCTGTGGATAGGACGCCGCGACGAGGCCGGCCATCCACACGGTGGCGACGGCGACGACGCGGTCGCGGCGCAGCAGGCCGATGGCGATCGCCAGCAGCGTCGCGGCCGTCAGGGCGATGCCGACCCATTGGCCGAAGTGGTCGAGGACGTACGACATCGACACCGCGCCCCACACGGCGCCGGGCAGTTCGGTGCTGACCAGCGCGGAGGCGTTGCGGTCGATGTTGCCGGCCAGGAAGTGGGGCAGCCATGGCAGGTCGATGGCGAAGGCGAGGGCGGCGACGACGGCCAACCGCGCCAACCCTGCGGCGCGTCCCCGCCACCCCCGGCCGCCGTCCACGAGCCACCACGCGCCGACGGCCACGACGAAGAACGCGGTGACGACGTAGTGCGTGAGGGCCAGGCCGGCGACGGTGATGGCGGCGACGGCGAGGCGCCCGATCACGCGCCAGATCGAGTCGACCGCATCGTCGTCCAGATGGATCGGGCCACGCACCGCTCGCGCCGTGGCCAGGATGGCCGCCGGCAGCACGGCCTGGCCGGCCAGCTGCGTGTAGCGCCCCCACGTCAGGTACGTGCCCGGCATCGGCCCGAGGCCGCCGACGACGATGGCCGCGGCGACGCCGGCCCACGGGCGCCGCGTCAGGCCGGCGGCGAGGCCGGCGACGGTGAGTGCTTGCAGCACCATCAGCACCTGGCCGACGACGACGACGGCGCGCGTCGCGGACAGGCCGGTCATCTGCGCGACGGCCGCCGCGTAGCCGTGGAAGCCGAAGTGGTAGCTGAACGTCGCCAGCGGCGCGAGCGGCAGCCAGCTGTCCGGCAAGCGGCCGCCGCGCACGAACAGCTCGGCGATCATCGCGTGGTGGACGCTGTCGGCCCAGAGCGGGATCGTGACGGTGCGCGCGGCGTACCAGCGGGCGGCGAGTTGGATGGCGAGGACGAGGACGAGGGCGAGGGCGGCGATCGTCGCGGTCTTGGCAGGTGCGTCGTCGGCCGAGGTGAGTTCGCGGGCGGTGCGCGTCTTGTCCATGCCAGCCAGGGCCCACGGCACGCCGAGTGACCAGCCTCGGCCGGCGAGGATGATGCCTCCAGCAGCAAGGAGCAGCAACCACACACTGTTGGTGATCCTTCCCGGCTGCGCCTGTGCGAAGAGCAGCTGGATGAACCCGGGCGCGAATAGCCAGACCAGTGGGATCACGGCAAGTCCGAGCCCCGCGGCAAGGCCGAGTCGGGCAATCGGCTCGCGGGGGGCGGCGCGGCAGGCGAAGAGGAGGGCCAGGCCGGGCACCACGGGGAGTGCCAGCGCCAGGGCGACGGCGTAGGCCGTGTCGAGCGCCAAGGTCATGGGCCGGCGTCTTCGTCGGAGCCGGGCCGCGCGGGATTGGAAGGCGCAGCCTCGCCCCGCCACGTCCACGTCGCCCCGAGCGCCAGCAGCCCGAAGCGCTCGCGGACGTCGCCGGCACGGACGCGCAGCGGGAAGCGGCGGTCGTGGTGGTCGTAGGCGTGGCTGAGCGAGGCGTCGTAGCAGGCGGCGGAGACCTCGTAGTTGCCCTCGAGGAGCGGGAGGTGGGCGATGTGCAGCGTCAGCTCGCCGTCGCCGTCGATGCGCTCCAGCGCGAGGTCCGCGTCGCGTGTGTTGGGACCGGTGACGTGGACGCCGTCGTCGCGGTGGACGGCGATGCCGAAGACGGGGTGGTCGACAGGTGCGTGGGCGGTGTAGCGCAGGCGGATCGACATCGGCTGGCCGGTCAGGACGATCGGGTGCGGCTGGCCGTCGGGGCCCAGGATATCGACGGCGGTGATGTCGACCTCGCCGGAGCCGAAGCGGTCGCTGCGCTCCGTGCGGCGCGTGCGGGGGGCGCCGTCGGCATTGCGATTCTCGGCGCCGTCACCCGCCGTACCGCCCGCGCCGTCCGACGTCGACTCGGCGCCTGAGGATGACACGGACGTCGACGTCGACGTGGCCGCCGCGGACGTGGCTGTCGCCGCCGACGCGGCCGCCGCCTCATCGGCGTCCAACCGGGCCTCCTCGCGGGCGACCATGCTGCGGTAGTAGCGCTGCAGCACGCGGTCCGTCGGGCCGTCGGCGCGGATCACGCCATCCTCGAGCCAGATCGCGCGGTCGCACAGCTCGCGGACGGCTTCCGTGTCGTGGCTGACCAGGAGGATCGTCACGCCGGCCCTGCGCAGGGCGGTGATCCGCTCGCGGCACTTGTGCTGGAACGCCTGGTCGCCGACGGCCAGGATCTCGTCGATGAGGAGGATCTCGGCGTCCAGGTGGATCGCCGTGGCGAACCCGAGGCGCATGTACATGCCCGAGGAGTAGTGCTTGACCGGCACGTCGATGAACCGTTCCAGCTCGCTGAAGGCCACGATCCGGTCGAAGCGGCGGCTCATCTCGCGCCGGCCGAGGCCCAGCAGCGAGCCGTTCAGGTAGATGTTCTCGCGGCCGGTGAGGTCCGGGTGGAAGCCCGCGCCCAGCTCGAGCAGCGCCGCGACCCGCCCGCTGACCGCGACGCGGCCGGCGGACGGCTCGAGGATGCGCGCCACGAGCTTCAGCGCCGTGCTCTTGCCGGTCCCGTTCGGGCCGACGATGCCGACCGCGGTGCCGTGCTCGACGTCGAACGACACGGCGTCCAGCGCGGTGAGAACATCGCGGTCGGCCGCGTCCGGGCGGCGGAAGACGCGGACGAACGCCTCCTGGAACGAGCGCGGGCGGTCGTGGGCGACGACGAACGTCTTCGTGACGCCCTCGAAGCGGATCGCGGCGTCCATTACACCTCCTCGCCGAACCGCCCGGCGCGGCGCGTGAACGCCCAGTAGCCGATGACCAGGATGACGAAGGCCGTGGCCGCCGTCCGCAGGAGGAACAGGGCGTCGGGCGCGCTCGGCGGGCCGAGGGGCGAGCCGTAGAGCACGGTGCGGTAGTTGGCCACGAGCGTGCCCATCGGGTTGAGGATGTAGGCCAGCCGACCGGCCTCGATCGACCACGGCCCGACGTGGAGGACCTGGGTGAACGCGCTGTCGTAGTCGTAGAAGATCGGCGTCGCGAAGAACCAGGCCAGCAGCACGACCTCCATGATCTTGGCGGTGTCGCGGTAGTAGACGTTCGCGCAGGCCAGCAGGAAGACCACCCCGAGCGTGAAGACCGCCTGGATCGCGATGATCACGGGCAGCCAGAGGGCGTGGATCGTGAGCGGGATGTGCCACAGGTAGAGCATGACGATCAGCACCGGCACCGCGAAGAGGAAGTTGACCAGCTCGCCGAGGACGACGCTGATCGGCAGGATCTCGCGGGGAAAGTAGACCTTGTTGATGAGCGAAGCGTTCCCGACGATGCAGTTGATCCCGCCGGCAACGGCCATGTTGAACCAGTTCCACGGCAGCAGACCGGTCAACACGAACAGGTGGAACGCCCGATTGACCGAGGCGCGCTGCATGACCCCGAAGATCAGGTAGAAGACCAGCATCATCAACAGCGGGCTGGCCAGCGACCACAGGAACCCGAGCGTCGAGTTCTTGTACCGCACCTTGAGATCGCGGATCACGAGGTTCCCGACGAGGTGCCGGTACGCCCACAGCTCGCCCAACCGCTCGGTGAGGCGGCGCTCGTGGGCGGCGACGTTCGTGTGGGTGGTCATCGGGGGCGGTTTGCCGAGGCGGCTGGCGCCTCTTGGGCGGCCGAGGAGGCCCTCACCCCACGAGCCTTTCCCACAAGTTTGGGGGAGGGGGCGGTCGCAGAGTGCGAGGAGGATAGGAGGTTCGGTCGCCCCGCGCCGAGGAGGCGCGGGCGTTGGCCGGCGCCGACGTCGCGGTAGACGTCGACGAGGGTGGCGCCGGCGCGGTCCCAGCTGAAGTGGGCGACGGCGCGTGCGCGGAGGCGTTCGCCGAGGGCGCGGGCCGCGTCCGGGTCGGCGAGGGCGTCCAGGATTCGGGCGGCGAACGCGTCCGGGTCGCCGACGGGCGCGGCGTACAGGCCGTCGTCGCCCAGGTACTCGCGGTTCACGGGTGAGTCGAACGTCACGGTCGGCAGCCCCATCGCCATGTAGTTGAGGAGCTTGCCGCTGCCCTCGGTCGCGCTGACCTTGGGCGCGACGGCGATGTCGCCAAGGGCCAGGTGGGCCGGCGCCTGGTCGTACGGGACGCGCCCGGTGAAGACGACGTGGTCCGCCAGGCCGAGCTGCTCGGCGCGGCGGACGTACCACTCCGTGCCGGGGTAGCCCATGACCAGGAACCGCGCGTCCGGCCGCGTCGCCACCACCCGCCGGGCCGCGTGCAGGAGCACGTTCGTGCCCTGGTGGCGTGCGAGCAGGCCAAGATAGGCGATGACCGGTGCGTCCACCGGCAGGCCGAGCACGCGGCGCGCGGCGGCGCGTTCGTCGGCCCCTAGAGTGTCCGGGCGGAACGTCCCGGAGTTCACGCAGTCCGGCAGGGCGACGATGCGTTCAGGCGGAACGCCGAAGTCCTCGATCAGGTGCTCCGTGGCGTAGGCGGTGCTCGTGACGACGGCCTCCGGGCGGTGGTCGATGCGGCGCTCCAACCAGCGGGCGCCGCCGTGCCAGCGTCCACCGTCGCGGATGAAGCCATGGTCCACCATCTCGCCCGTCAAGCTGCCCTGGAAGTCGAACACGAGCGGCCGACGGAGCAGGCGCGCCACGACGCCGCCGATCAGCGCGCCCTCGTGCAGGTGGCCGTGCACGACGTCCGGCCGGAAGCCGAGCGCCGTGTGCAGCGTGCGCGCCGAGAGCAGGACGTCGAACGCCAGCTTGTGCCGCGACGAGCCGACCTCATAGTTCTGCCGCCACGGGATCGGCAGGCAGCGGTCGATCCGCAGCCCCGGCACGTCGTTCCCGTTGCGGTACGTGGCGATCGCCACGCGGTGACCCATCGCCTGCAGCGTGCGCGCCTCCTCGAGGATCCGGACGTGGCAGCCGTAGTCGCCGAAGAACGACGTCGGGGCGACCATCAGGACGCGGTAGGCGCGGGTGGCCGGGGTTGCGGCCTGGGCGGCGAACGGGGCGGCGGACGGGGGGGAGGTGGTCACGGGGCGGGATTGTAGGGGGTTGGAGGGGGGATGCCCATTGTCGGGAAGGGGGGCGGTTTGGATCAACGGCTGAAGCCGTTGATCCGTTGGCGACGCGCGGACCCTTGCCCGTTGGCGACGCCTGCCTCGACGCCGCATCACCGCGGTCGCCGGCGCATCACGCCCGCTTCTGCCGCCCCAGCAACAAGGCCCGGATCGAACCCGCCCCTTCTACCGCCGCCCAGGGATCGCCCGCCACGCCCTCCGCGCCGGCGCGGCCGGCGCGTTTCGCATCAGCCAGCACCCGCCGGGCCTCGTCCGCTTCGGCGAGCCAGTCGGCCAGCGTGCCGGACCCCATTGCGGACTCCGCGGCGGCGATCCGGGCGCGCACGTCGGTCAGCTCGCGGATCAGGCCGTCGAGCCAGGCCAGCGTGGCCGCCGGGTCGGTTCCCGCCGCGGCCGCGGCGTCCGCGCTCTCGCGTCCGGCGGCGAACCACGTCGTGCGCATGGCGGGCGGCACGAGGCGGGCGATGTCCATGGCGGACGGGCTGCGGCCGAGGAGGCGGGCCATTGCCGCGCCCGCGACGTGCGGCAGCTGGT
>JBDTSC010000241.1:0-5855 GCA_039931375.1 Ardenticatenales bacterium | reverse complement strand
GGAGCCTCCGCAACAATGGGTTGCGTTGGTGCCTCCTTGCTGTCCAACACTCGCAGCGGATTCTTGGCAAGCCGCTCCAGGTCCACCGGCGGCAGTTCGCTCCGCCGCCGTTCTAGGTAGGGCACCAGCGAGTCACGAATGTATGCCCGCCTTGCCTCAACGCTCCCGATCGAATTCAGCTGGAACCGCAAGCCCGTAAGTCCGAGCTCGCTGAAGTAGTCCCAGAGCAAGCTCATCACCTCGAAGTCAGCCAGCGGGTCTGACTCGCCGATGATCTCGACGTTGAACTGCGAGTGTTGCCTGAATCGGTTGGCTTGGGGCCGCTCATACCGGAACAACGGCCCGATCGTAACCAGCTTCACCGGCTGCGGCCACGAGCCCATCCCGTTCTGCAGATACGCCCGCGCAATGCCCGCGGTGAACTCGGGGCGGAGCGTGATCTGGTGGCTCTCGGGCCGCGGCCTGAACGTGAACATCTCCTTCTCGACGATGTCCGTCCCCGCCCCAACACCGCGCGCGAACAGTTCGGTATGTTCATAGAGCGGCACATCGATCGGCTGACAGCCGTACCGCGCTGCCACATCGCGAGCGGTCTTTACGATCCACAGCCAGTAGGCCTGGTCGTCAGGCAACACGTCCTGTGTGCCGGTCGGCCTCTGAAACTGGGTCATTGGGCAATCCATCCATCCGTGCTTCGGCAGCGCGCTCGCCGATTATACGTTGGTTCCAGGCGGTTCGACTCGGCATGCCCACAAGAGACGACGGCGGAACCGGCGATCGCCGGCTCCGCCGCCGTTGGCGTCAACCTATCTCCAGCGTGTCGCATCCACGTCGTTAGACGCGGCCGATACGGTCAGGGCGTGTCGCCCTCCACCATCGCGGCAAGATCGTGCAGCTTGAGCGACAGTGGCAGCATGATGCTGTGCGGCGCGCGGCTGTACCACTGGATCGGAACCTGGAACAGGCCAGGCATCACTCCGGGTCCGAAGACCAGCACGCCGCCGACTGGCTCAGGCTGCCCGGTCAGCTTGCCGACCGTCGGGCAGACGCGAACGCCCAGGGGAGCGCCCGCCGAGAGCATCTTCGTGTTCGATGCCTCCGACGTCACGGTGAAGGCGTCCCCGTCGAACACCTGAATCGTGAGCGTATAGGACACGGGCTTCGGAACGGCATAGCCGTGGACCCAGACTTGGTAATCTCCCGGCGGCTGCGTCCCGGACAGCTTGACCTGCTCGTCCGCAAACTCCGTTGTGCTCTGCCCGAGAACCTCCGTGGCCGGGTCGAACAGCCCGTCTTGATTCTTGTCGCGCAGTACGAGAAGATCCAAGTCTAGACCCGGCGCATCGGCGGGGTCGGGCGCGTCGAGCGTGGCAGTGAAGCCCACGGCCATCTTGTCCAGCGTCACGTCCTCCTTCAGGTGCGAGGTTCCGCGCGCCAGGGGATCGTCCTGGCGCGCGGAACCGGTCACCACCGTCGGTTGACCACCGCTGAAACCCTGGATCATGAAGTTCGGCAAGTCCATCTGGGACGTGATCGTAACGTCGCGACACATGTCGCCCCACATGACGACGTCACCGCTTGAGATCTGGAGGGAGCTCGCGGTGGTTTCCAGCGGCACGTCGATCTTGTGTCCTCCGAAGGCGACATTGTCGAGCATCAGCTCGTGGAGACCGCCCTTTGAGGGCATGGCGAACCACTCTTCATTAGCATCGGTATTCGTTTCCACGGTCCAGAATCCGGGCAGCGTTGGTGTATTCGTATTCGTACTCCCCCCCACCATCTCCATCCCATGCGGCCCATACCACCCCGCATCCGCCACGTTCTCCTCCGCGTTCGCCGGGTCGTCCGGGTTGCTGAACGCGTCGTCCGCCGGGCCCCAGATGCGGGTGTCCACGTCCGTCTGGCTGTCGGCCGCCTCGTCCCACTTCGTGCGGAAGATCCAGTAGGTGCCGGGGAGGGACTTCATCGCGTCCACGAAGAAGAAGCGCCAGTCGCCGGACTCGGGGCGCCAGTTCCAGTTCTGCTGGCCGCGGACGGCGCCGTTGTTGTAGGAGGCGTCGGCGTCCATGCCCTTGTCGCCGCCCAGCGTGATCGCGCCCTGCCAGTCGTAGGTCTGGGCCACGTTGGCCACCACGGGGATCGTCACCCGGTGCTGGTCCAGCTCGTAGCCGCCGGGCGGCGGGACCGGCACGTCGCCGGCCATGCGGGGGTACTCCGCGAAGATCGCTCCCTGGTACACGCCCGACGCCGCATCGGCCGGCGCGGTGTACGTCGCCATGAAGGTGGCCTCACCGCCGGCGGGCACCGTGACCATGCCGTCGGAAAGGGAGACCGGCGCCCACGGCTTGTAGCTGTAGGCGTCCAGGCGATAGGACAGCAGCGTGTCCGTCGTCGCCGGCGAGCGCTCCACGTGGCTCACGCCCAGGTAGAGGCCGTCCGCCCAGCGCTGGAGCGGGTGGTGGACGGAGATCTCAAACGTGTTGCCGTAGTTGAACGAGTGCGCGAAGCGCATGAACTCGTACTGCTCGAGCTCCGAACCCGCGTAGTCCACCGCGGACAGCGCGTCGAGCCCAACGGACGGCGCATCGGACGGCCCGAACCGCGCCGTCATCACCTCGCCGTTCTGAAGCGTGTCGCGGATCTCGATCCCGTCCACGAGCGTGATCATCATCCCCGGCACCTCGATCGCCGGGTCCGGCGGCGGATCCGCCGCCATTGTCGCCACCGGACGCGCGTCGGAGAAGACCAGCACCCCGATCGCCCCGTGGTTCACCGCGTTCTGGATCTTCTCCACGAACGTGCACGTGCCGCGGGCGATCAGCGCGATCTTCTCGTTGATGTCCTGCGCTGGCGCCGGCGCGTTGCCCTGATCGTCGTTGCAGGCCGAGCCGTACCAGGCGATCTGCTGCGGCCCGAACGGCACCCCGTTCATCTGCTTCGTGATCCCGCCCTCGAGCCCATAGTAATCGTGCGTCCCGCTGGCGGACGACGTGGTCACCTTCATCGGGAAGAGCGTGCGGTAGTTCACCGCCCCGTTGTGGTTCGCGTCGATCCAGAGCTTCCCGTCGCCGTTGATGTCCGTGTGCTGGATGATGCTGCCCTGGAGCACGTTGTTAAACGTCGTCGCCCCCAGGGCGAAGTCGCCGTCCGGGTCGAACGACTCCATCGGCTGGCGGCCGCGGAAGACCAGGAGGTCCGTCCCCTCGGGGATGTCGCTCTTCTTGAGCGGCACGATGTAGTCCGGCAGCTGCGTGTTGGGGGACGATTCATCCGCCGCCCGCAGCGTCAACGACCCATCCGTGCCCTTCACGCGGCGCAGCGTCTGCGCGCTCAGCTTCACGTCGATCGGATGATCGGACGGATTGCGCAGCGTGAACGTCCGCGTGGACGTCTCGCCCGGCGCGATGATCGACGCGAAGGAGTCGTAGTGCTTGCCGTGGTAGCCGCCCACGCTCCACTCGTCCGGCAACGCGTACACGCCGTTCATGCCGCTGGCCACGCGCGCCGTGTCCGCCTCGTCCACCACGCCCGAGCCCATCGTGAGCGTGTCGTAGCCGGCGAACCGAGCGCCGCTGCGCAACACGGAGCGGGCCTCGGCCCACGTCGGCCAGCGGTTGTGCTTGGACTTGAACGCCTGGTAGGCGATCGCCATCGCGCCGGCCGTCACCGGCGTCGAGCGGCTGGTGCCGGCCCACGTCCCGAAGGCGTGGCGGCTGTCGGTGCCGGCCACCACCAGGAAGAAGTTGATCGGCTCCGCGCCCGTCCCGAAGCCGCCGTTGCCGGCGATGTCCGGGCCGTTCTGCCCCGTCGCTCCCGGCCCGCGGTTCGAGAATGGGACGATGTCGCCGTACGTGATCTGCGTCGTGTCCGTGATGCTGTGCCAGCCGCTGGACCCGTACTGCGTGGACGCGGCCACGTCGATGCCCGCCGAGGGGCTGGGCGGCGAGACCGTGCCGTAGCCGGCCGCGCCGTTGCCCGTCGCGGTCAGCCAGCTCATGGTGGGGGCCAACTTGCGGATGTAGTAGTCGATGATCCGCGAATCCGCGTCCCAGCCGTCGTTGTCCTCGTTCGACCAGCCGTAGCTGTTCGACGTCACCTGGATGTCATCGTCCGTGCGGTCCTTGGTCGTGCCGAACGCCGCGAAGCGCCAACCGTACTCGAACGCCAGCCGGCCGCCCGCGCGGCCGTCGTACACCGAGCCGATGCTGACCAGCTTGGCCTTGGGCGCCATGCCGTAGTTCACGGCCGTCGGCTTGCCGTTGCCGCCGCCGGCCATCAGGTCACGGAAGACCAGGTTGCGGTCGTCGGGCACGGGCAGGCGGCCCTGGCTGATGATGTTGCTGGCGCACAGCGTCCCATGGTTGCCGCCACGCGTGACCACGAACAGGCCGATCTCCGTGCCCGCCGCCGGGATGTCCTTGTCCAACCCCCACGTCCACATGCCCGGGAACGGGTTCACGCCGTCCGCGATCCAATACACCAGACCGCCCGTCGCATCCGTGACGCCGTCCGGCGGGTTCGTGAGATCGCGCATCAAGAGTGGATCGCCTTTGCGGGCCGGCTTCTCGTCCGTGAAGTCCTTGTCGCCGTCCATGTCCACGTAGATCGTGTCGTACACGCCGGCCGTGGCCTCATCGACCGCGATGATCCCCGGCCACGTCGCAAGGCCGCCGTTCGGCGTGCCGGCTGCTGCGCCGATGAACGCCAGGTCGACGTCCGTGTGGTGGCCGTAGCGGATCGTGCCGCCCTTGGAGGTGTTCGGGACGATGAAGCCGCAGTCCATGTCGCCGATGCGGATCTGCGCCAGCTGGCCAAGGGCCGGGTTGTAGTCGGCGACGCGCGGCTTGAAGCACGCGTTTGCCACGGTGCCGCTGACCTGCTGTGTCGCGGTGACCATCGAGGTCTGGTAGAGCTCGACGCGCGATGTGTCGTAGCTGGCACGCGAGGAGCGCGCCGCCAGGTTGGGCTGGCGCTTGTCCTGGATCGCCAGGTAGCCGACCAGCGGGTCGTAGACCTCGGGCCAACCGGCGTACGGGTTGCCCTCGGGCAGGATGCGCCACGTGTCCTGCAGGTCGGGATGGCCGTAGTCCACCTCGAAGTCCAGCACGGCCACCGCCACGTCGTCGCCGCGGAAGCCCATGTCCCAGGCCTCGCGGGCGGAGTGGCCGTTGCGGACGTCGAACCAGCCCTTGGGATCGGCGCCGCCCTTCGCGCTGGGCTGCTCGCCCTTGAGCACGGCCGCGCGATCCGCGTCCGTCATCGATCGGAAGGCGTCGTACGCCGGCTTGGCCGCGGACCAGCTCGGGGCGCTGCGCGCCATCGCGCCGATCTTGGCGAGGTTGGCCGGGTCGATCGTCGGGATGCGAACCTCCGGCGCGTCCGGGTTGGGCTTGGCGTCGGGGGACGCGGAGTCGATGCGGTACACGCCCGGCAGCGCGGCGATTTGGAGCGCCTGCTTGGGCGTCGCTTCCAGGAGCGCCACCTCCTCGCCGGCCGGCCACGTGAACTGGTGGGACCAGCCATAAGAAGAGAGGTCAAGGCGCTGGGTCGACTGGACCATGATCCAGTCGCTCTTGCCCGGTGAGGTCTTGGCCCACTCGGCCAGCGTGGCGTCCAGCTTCTTGGCCGGCGCCTCTGCCGTCAGCGGCGCAACCGCCTCGGCGAACGTCGCGGGCACGGGCTGCGCCGACGGATCGGCGGCGACATCGAGCGCCGGATGGGCGCGGACGGCCGCCCCACTGGCCAGCGCGGCGCCCAACAGGCACGCGGCGCCGATGACGGATCGAACGGACGACGTGGTCTTGCGGATCACCCCTCACCCCTCCTGGTTGGCAGCGGCGCGGAAGCGCAACGTT
>JBDTSC010000240.1:0-5857 GCA_039931375.1 Ardenticatenales bacterium | reverse complement strand
GTTGCCGCCGCGCGCCCGACGGGTTACGCTCCCGCCACGGAGCGCGCCGCGGGTGCGCACATGACAGGGGGAGGCTACGCGCATGTGGTGGATCATCGCCGGTCCGATCGGCGGCTTCTTGGCCGGCTGGTTCCTCAAAGGCGACAAGCGGTTCAACATCGTCGACGTCGTCGTCGGCCTCATCGGCGGCGTGATCGGCGGCCTGCTGTTCGGCTGGATCGTCGGCAACGGTCTGTTCGGCCAGGTGATCAGCGCGTTCCTCGGGTCGATCGTGCTCGTGTGGGTCTATGGCAAGACGACGGGGCGCAGCATCGACATCTAACCACTGCGATACGCTGGGCATATTCGACAACACAAACGGGCCGACCCCATTGGGATCGGCCCGTTTGCTGATTCGATCGGTCACCGCTTCCTGCCGCGGGGACGATGCCCCGACCCGCCGATCGGCGGATGCGCCGCCAGCCTACGGCCCGCAGGCCGGCTTGTCCTCCAACAGGAAGTTGTCGAACAGCGGGAACGACTCGTACGCCTTGCTCTCGTCGCCCGGGATGTCAGGCTCGCCGAGCACACCGCCGACGCGCTCGACGCCGACCGCGCCGAGGCCGACGAGGTTGCGGACGAAGACGCCGTGGTCGTCGAAGACCTCGTGCTCCCAGAACGTCGCGCTGACGACCATGCTGCCAAGGAAGCTCGGTCGGACCCAGCCCCAGCTGTCGACGTTGATGTACTCGACCTGCTTCTCGCCGAGCGTCTCGCACACGAAGTCGATCAGGCCGTTCTGGTCGTACAGGAAGATCGCGAAGTTCGTGAAGCCGGGCTTGGGCACGAGGTTCGCGATCGCGACCTCGGCCGAGACGCCGCGGTTGCGCTTGCTGATCATCGGCAGCGCGAAGACCGCCGAGCCGGAGGCCACGCCGCCCTTGCCGTTGCCGAGCTGCCAATCGTAGAGCGTCTCCGTCGCGGCGTTGTAGGCCACGGCCTCGCGCCGCTCGCTGCGCGCCGGGTCCGCCCACCGCTCGAGGACCACGATGCTCTGGATCCGCGGCGGATCGACGACCGGGCCGGCAGCGTTCCACCACTCCTGGCTCTCGACGCGGGCGCTGCCGGTCCACGTGCCGGGCAGCCCGGCGATCACCGGCGAGAAGAACGAGTTCGACCCGCGCGGGCAGATCCAGTCCACCAGCGTCTGCTTGATGCCGCCGCCGAAGTCCAGGAAGTAGACCTTGACCTTGGCCGCCATCGTCGCCGACAGGTTCTGGACCTGGATCGCCGTGTCCCAGCCCTGGTACTCGTTGTAGATCAGCGGCGCGTAGTTGATCTGGTCGCCCAGCGAGAAGCCCAGCGCCTCGACGTCCGCCGGCACGCCGACGTAGCTCGTGAAGTGGTTCGGCCCCATCGTGTCGACGACGACGCCGAGCGGCTGGCTGGCGCGGATCCAGGCGCTGCCGATGAAGCCCGCCCCGACGACCGTCGCCGGATCGAAGTCCACCGTCTCGCCGCGCGAGAGCTGGATCACGTCGCCGAGGATCGGGCGCAGGCAGCTGTCCTGCGACTTGAACCAGATCTCGAGGCTCGTGCAGAGCTCGCCTGAGTTCTGGACGTGGAGGATCGAGTTCAGGCCGGCCTGGCCCGAGACCACGAACGGCGCGTACGTCGTGAAGCCGCCGGACTCCGGATCGTACGCCCCCTCCATGTCGCTGGAGATCCCCTCGTAGGCCGCGTTGTCCGTGCGGTTCGGGTCCGTCGGGTCGGGGCAGCCGCGGTTCACGACGACGGCCAACGGCTCGCCGGTGTGCTTGCTGAAGTCGTACCCCTCAAACGTGCCCCGCTTGCGGTAGGCGGTGTCGAAGATGAGCCAGTTCAGGTCGCTGCCGGTCACGCGGTTGTAGAGGCGGTCGCACACCAGGCGGCCGAAGGCGATCGGCTGGCCCGGCTCTTCCTCGATCGTATCCGCGGACAGCGAGTACACGACGGCGCTGTGGGCGCCGGAGGGGATCTGGCTGGTCGCGAAGCTCCAGGCGCTGCCCGGCCGGAGCAGGCCGCTGCATTCCACCTTGAGCGGCCCGGCGGACTGCGGCGGGCAGAAGCCCGCGTCGCCCCAGACCACGAGGACGGGGATCGTGTCGTGGTCGCCGACGTTCTGGACCTGGATCCAGGTCTGGCACGTCTCGCCGCCCAGAATCGGCAGCTGGAGCCGATAGTCCACGCCCGCGCACGGCACTTCGATCCGCGCGCTGTCCGAGGCTGTCACGATCGGCAGGCACGAGAGGTCCGTGCGGCCCGAGTTCACCGGGTTCGCGCTGACCTCGACGCTGTCGACCGCGTTGCCGCACTCGCGGGTGAGCTGCGCCACGGTGACCTGGCGGCGGACCGTCTCGCCGGGCGCGACGGGCACCTTCGGGTCGACGCCGAAGCGGACCGTGTCGGTGAACACGATCGTCGGCATCGTCGAGCGGGACTTGAGCGTGTCCGTGATGCGGATGTCGTCCAGGTACGTCGTGCCCGTGTTCTTGATCTCAAAGCAGAACGTCACGGGCTGGCCCGTCTCGTTCAGGACCGGGTAGTCCGCGCCCGGGCACGTGCCGTCGAACGACACGGTCTTGTCGACCGTGATGGACGGACAGGCGACGCTCGTCGTTTCGACCGCGCGGTTGTTCGTCGGGTTCGGGTCGAGCGTGGCCGTGCGCGTGGTCGTGGGCGCGACGTTCTTCGGTCCCTGGACCGGCCCGATCTGGATCGGCGGCCAGCGGACGTCGTTGCGCCGCGTCTCGACGTTCGCCACGTTCGCGAAGATGGTGCCGCACTTGGCCGCCTGGCGGACCATCGTGCGGACGGTGATCGTGACGGACGCGCCAGCGTTCAGGCGCCCGAGCTCGTTCTGACCGGCGTTGTTCACGCCGTTGCCGACGCGGACCGTGATCCGGCCGTCGTCCCGCACCTCGACGACCTCGCCCTCCGAGACCGTGACGACCACCTGGGCCGGGTCGACGACGATCGCGTCGATCGGCAGCTGGTCGACGACGAACACCTCGGCGGCGTCCGACGGGCCGTTGTTCGTGGCGACGATCTGGTAGGTCACCATGCCGCCCGGCGTGACCGGATCGCAGGTCAGGAAGTCGCCGAAGATGTCCGTCTTCGTGATCGCCAGGTCCGCCTCGGCGATGATGCGGGTGCGCTCGGTATCGCGGTTGTTCTGCCGCCGGAAGTCCGTCGTGGCCGTCGTCATGAACACCGTGTTCCGCGCGATCGCGCCCGCTTCGCTGTTCAGCGGTCCGGCGGCCTGCGTGTTCGCGGCGTCCAGCACGTAGCCCGGATCGACCAGCGTGATCAGGTCGAACCCGAACCCGATGCCCGGCGGCAGCGTGCCGACGCCGGCATTGAAGATCGTCTCGTTGTGCACCTTCAGCTGCTGGAGCGTCACGACGTTCGTCGCCGCGTTGTACGTGCACGTCACGCGGTCGTCCGGATCGAGCGGCTCGCAGCGTACGAAGCGCTCGCCGGTCAGGGCGGGCTGCTTGAAGTCGAGCGTGTCCGTCACGACGACGCTGACGGCCGTCGACGGCCCGGCGTTGCCGAACGTGATGCGGTAGCGGTGCTCCTTGCCGGCGATCGCGAAGTCCGGTTCGGTCAGGCGATCCAGCCGCGGCTCGGCCGGCACATCGACCTTTTGGATGAAGTCGTTCGCGGCGCCGAACGTGCCGTTCGGGCCAGGCCCACCGATGTCGGCGATGGCGTTGACGGTCGTGTTGTCGCAGGCCTGGTTGTTCGTCGACAGCGGGTCCGCCGTCAGGGAGAGCGTGGGAGGCGGCGGCGGGAGCGGCGACGGCTGGGCAGGCGGCGAGGCGGGTGCGAACAGGGCGTCCGTGCAGTTCTGCAGGACGGTGTTGCTCGCGATCGCGCGGTCCACCAGCACGAACAGGCTGAACGTGCGCCGCTCGCCGGGCGCCATGTCGCCGGCCGTGCAGTACAGGGTGCCGCCGTTCACGCTGTCCGCGCGGCAATCGACGCCGCCGTCCGTGCGCAGGAACGTCACGCCGGCCGGCAGGACGTCGCGCAGCGTGACGTTGCGCGAGACGCTCGGGCCAGCATTCTGGACGGAAAGCTCATAGCGCAGCGTCAGCCCAGCGGTGACGCGGTCGACCTGGTCCGCCGTGACGAACCGCGCGTTCGCGACATCGTAGCCGGTCACGTTCTGGCCCATCGCCGTCTTGCTGGTCGAGAGGTCGGCCGCCGACAGGACGGTGGTCTGGACGTGAGCGTGGTTGTTGGCGGTGGTGGAATCGAAGACGTCCGAGCGCACCTCGACGTCGTTCTCGAGCACGGCGCCGGGCGCCAAGCCCGGATCGACGAGCACGTCGAAGACGATCGTCGCGCCGCGCCGCTGGGCGGAGTCGACGCCGAGCAGCGTGCCCAGGCCGCAGGTGAGCTGGTCGATCGGGCTGCCGGGCGTGCCGGTCTGGCAGGCGGTAGCGGGCAGCTGCGGCAGGTTGTCGACGTTCACGCGCACCGTGTTCGGCAGAACGGTGACGCCGTTCGGCAGCCGGTCCGTCACAAGGACGTTTTCTGCGTCCGACGGCCCGCTGTTCTGGACGCGGATCGTGTAGCGGATCCGCCGGCCAGCGGTGACCTGCGTCGGCGAGCCGACGTAGAACGGCGCTTCCGGCAGAACGGGCAGCGCACTTTGCGTGTTCAGGATCCGCCCGGCCTGGCCGTTGACCTGCACTTCGCCGAGGGCCGTCTTCGTGACGGAGAGGTTGGCGACGTCCGTGATCTCGTGCCGGACCTCGGCATGGTTGTTCGTCGGGTCGAGCTCCTCGGAGGTGGAGACCACGTCCGCGACGTTGGTGATGTCCTGCGCCTGCCGGAAGCGCACCCGCATCGTCAAGATCCAGCGACCGGTGTTCGGCGGGCCGTCGGCCAGCAGAACGCCCAGCTGCGGAATGTTGAACGCCGGCGTCAGGATCTGATTGAGCGTGCAGTCCACCTGCAGCCGCTGGCCGATGAGCGGCAGGCCGGACGGCTCGAGGACGCCGAACGGCGGTGCGGGCGCCAGCGCGGGCGGCCACGGTGTGCCGGCCAGGTTGTTCGTCTCCGTCGCGCCGTTCGCCAGGCTCTTGCAGACGGCCGGACGGTCGCTCGTGATGTCGATCAGGTCGAATTGCTCGCCCGCCTGCAGCACGTCCTTCAACGCCACGCCCTCGCCGAAGCTCGGGCCGTGGTTGTCGACGATGACGGTGTAGGTGAGGATCTGTCCGGCGCGCACCCGCCCGTCGTTCGTGCCGAACTTCGAGACCGTCAGGTCCACCTGGGACAGGACGAAGTTCTTGGCGAACGCCGTGTTGTTCGCG
Organism: Ardenticatenales bacterium; assembly: GCA_039931375.1. GTDB lineage: Bacteria > Chloroflexota > Anaerolineae > Epilineales > Epilineaceae > Avedoeria. The sequence goes on along the minus strand of JBDTSC010000240.1, from coordinate 509 downwards.
GGAACGGGGTCGCCGAGCGACGTTTGGCTCGCGACGCTCACGTTGTTCGTGATCGTCGTGCCGCTCGGAATGTTGGCGTGGACGAGCGCCCAGATGTCGAAGCTGCGCGTCGCGCCGACGGCCAGCGTGCCGATCTGACAGGTGAGCACCTGCGGCACGGCCGGCGGTATGGCCAGCGTGCACATCGGCTGCAGCGTGTCGATCTCGTACGTCACCTCGGGCGGCAGCGTGTCCGTCACGACGACGTTCTGGGCGTCGGACGGGCCGTTGTTCGTGACGACGACGGTGTACTTGACCTGCCGGCCGGCCGCGACCTTCACCGGATCGACCGACTTCGTGACGCTTACGTCGGCCTGGGTCTGGACGGGCACGCTGATCGAGGCGCTGTTGTTCGCGGCGTTGCAGTCCGGCGTTCCGCCGCTGCTGACCGTCGCGGTGTTGGCGACGTTGCCGACGGCGGCGTTCGGCCGCACGACGGTGTTGATGAAGACGCGGCGGCCGCCGACGGG
>JBDTSC010000239.1:0-5866 GCA_039931375.1 Ardenticatenales bacterium | reverse complement strand
TCGGCGTCCGCGACGCGGTCGCGGTGCGCGTGACCGTCGGCGTCGCCGTGTTCGTCGGCGTCGCCGTGGACGTCGCCGTGTTCGTCGGCGTCGGCGTCGACGTGCGGGTCGATGTCGCCGTGCTCGTCGACGTCGCCGTCGATGTGCTCGTGTTCGTGGACGTCGATGTGCTTGTCGCGGTCGGCGTAGCCGTGTCCGTGGGCGTGCTCGTGGGCGGGCTTGTTGACGTGCTTGTCGACGTCGCCGTCGATGTCGCCGTCGATGTCCCAGTGGCCGTCGCCGTGCTCGTCGTCGTCGCGGTCACCGTCTCCGTGGCCGTCGCCGTGCTCGTCGTCGTCGCGGTCACCGTTTCCGTGGCCGTCACCGTGCTCGTCGGCGTCGCGGTCGCCGTTTCCGTCGCCGTCACCGTGCTCGTCGACGTCGCGGTCGCCGTTTCCGTGGCCGTCGCCGTGCTCGTCGGCGTCGCGGTCGCCGTTTCCGTGGCCGTTTCCGTCGCCGTCGGTGTCTCCGTGGGCGCGTCGAACAGCAGCGGGGTCACGTCGTTCTCGCCCGGCTCGTCCGCGTTCCCGTTGCCGTTCGGGTCCGGGTCCGTCCCGTCGTCCGACAGGTCGGTGGCAGGCGTCCCGCCCGGCCCCGTGCCGTCGGCGTTGGCCTGGTTGTCGTACGGGCCGAGGTTGCCGCCTGGCGTCACCGTCACCACCAGCGCGACGCTGCCAGTCGCGCCCACCGCCAGCGTGTCCGTGCCGTCCAGCAGGTTCGTGTCGAGGACGCCGTCGTAGCCGACGTTCTCCGTCAAGCTCGCGCTCACCACGCTGACGACGCTGAACGAAGTCGCACCGGCGAACGTCACGGAGAGATCGTCCGCGATCGTCACGTTCAACAACGGCACGTCGCCTAGGTTCTCGACCGTGAACAGGTACGTCACCGTGTGCGTGCCGTCGCCGTTGTTGACGGACATCGTCACGCTCTTGGCCACGCCGATCGCCGGCGCCTCCGCGAACGTCACCGGTGTCGGGTCGTTCTCGCCCGACTCGTTTGCGTTGCCGTCGCCGTCCGGATCGGGGTCGATGCCGTCGTCCGATCCGTCGTTCACGGACGCACCCGCCGGGCTCGTACCCGTCACCGACGCCACGTTGTCGTACGGTCCCAGGTTGCCGCCCGGCGTCACGGTTACCACCAGCGCCACGCTGCCCGTCGCGCCGACGGCCAGCGTGTCCGTCCCGTCCAGCAGGTTGACATCCCCCGCGCCGTCGAACGAGATGTTCTCGGACAGGCTCGCGCTCACGACGCTCACGACGCTGAACGTCGCGGCGCCCGCGAACGTCGCCGCCAGGTTGTCCGTCACCTGCACGCCCGTCAGCGGCACATCGCCCAGGTTCTCGACGCCAAAGAGGTACGTCAACGTGTACGTGCCGTCGCCGTTGTTCGCCGTCGACGTCACGGCCTTGGCCAGGCCGATCGCGGGCGCCTCCGTGAACGTGATCGGCGTCACGTCGTCCTCGCCGGGATCGCCCGCGTTGCCGTTGCCGTTCGGATCCGGGTCCGTCCCATCGTCGGATGCGTCGCTCACCGGCGTGCCGGCGGGGCTCGTGCCGCTGCTGAGGGCGGAGTTCACGTACGGGCCCAGGTCCGCGCCCGGCGTAACCGTCACCACGAGCGCGACGCTCCCGCTCGCGCCGACCGCCAGCGTGTCCGTGCCGTCCAGCAAATCCGTGTCGGCGTTCCCGTCGAAGCCGACGTTGACCGTGAAGTCACCGCTGGTGACGCTGTCCACGGCGAACGACGTCGCGCCGGCGAACGTCGCGGCTAGGTCGTCCGTGATCTGGACGCCCGACAGCGGCACATCGCCCAGGTTCTCGACGAGCAGGCTATAGCCGACGCTGTACGTGCCGTCGCCGTTGTTCACCACCGACGTCACGCTCTTGGCCACGCCGATCGCCGGCGCCTCCGTGAACGTGATCGGCGTCACGTCGTTCTCGCCCGGCTCGTTCGCGTTGCCGTTGCCGTTCGGGTCGGGGTCCGTGCCCGCGTCCGACAAGTCGGTGGCCGGCGTTCCGCCCGGACCTGCGCCCAGCGCCGTCGCCTGGTTGTCGTACGGGCCGAGGTTGGCGCCCGGCGTCACCGTAACGGTCAAGGTGATGCCACCCGTCGCGCCGACCGCCAGCGTGTCCGCCCCGTCCAGCAGGTTGATGTCGCCCGTGCCGTCGTACGCCCCGTTCACCGCGAAGTCCGCGCTCGTCACGCTGACCACGCCGAACGAGGTCGCGCCCGCGAACGTCGATGCGAGATCGTCGCCAACCTGCACGCCCGTCAGCGGCACATCGCCCAGGTTCTCGATGACGAAGCTGTACGACACGGTGTACGTGCCGTCCCCGTTGTTGACCGTCGACGCCACGCTCTTGGCAACGCCGATCGTTGGCGCCTCGGTGAACGTGACCGGCGTCGGGTCGTTCTCGCCCGGCTCGTTCGCGTTCCCGTCGCCGTCCGGGTCCGGATTTGCGCCGGCGTCCGAAGGGTCGGTGACGGGACTGCCGGCCGGGCTCGTCCCGCTCGCGTTGGCGATGTTGAGGTATGGACCGAGGCCCCCGCCGGGCGTCACCGTGACCACCAGCGCGATCGTGCCGGAGCCCAAAAGGGGCAGCGCGTCGGTGCCGTCCAGGACGTTGGTGTCGCCGCTCCCGTCGTAGCCGCCGTTCACCGCGAAATCGGCGCTGGTGACGCTGGTCACGGCAAAGGATGTCGCGCCGGCGAACGTGGCGGCCAGGTCATCCGTGACCTGCACGTTGGAGAGCACGACATCGCCCAGGTTCTCGACGACGATCTGGTACGACACGGTGTACGTGCCGTCGCCGTTGTTGTCCACGCTGCTGACCGCCTTGGCGGCGCCGATGGACGGCGTTTCGACGAACAGGATCGGCGTCGGATCGTTCTCGCCCGGTTCGTTGGCGTCGCCGTCCCCGTCTGGATCCGGGTCCGCCCCGTCGTCGGATGCGTCCGTCACCGTCGCCGCCCCATCCTTGCCTGCGGCGATCGCCTGATTGAGGTACGGGCCGAGGTTGGCGCCCGGCGTGACGGTCACCGTCACGGTGAGCGTGCCGGTCGCGCCGGCGAGCAGCACGTCCGTGCCGTCGAGGAGGTCGGTGTCCGTGTCGCCGTCGTAGCCGCCGTTCAGGGCGAAGTCCGAGCTGGACACGCCGCCGAAGGTGAACGCCACGGCGCCGCCAAACGCGGCCGCAAGGTCGTCCGTCACCTGAAGGTCCGTGATCGGGTCAGTGCCCAGGTTTTCGAGCGTCAGTACGAACGCGACGGTGTGGGTCCCATCGCCGTGGTTGAAGATCATCGTCACGGCCTTGGCGATGCCGAGCGCGGACGGGACGAACGTAGCCGTGGCGGTGGGCGTGGACGTCGATGTGGGCGTCGATGTGGGCGTCGCGGTCTCCGTCGGCGTCGCGGTCTCGGTGGCCGTCGCGGTCTCGGTGGGAGTTGCGGTCGGCGTGGGAGGACAGAGATCCGCGACGGCCAGCACGGTGACGTCGGCCTCGCCGAGCCGGATGCCGAGCGTCTCGAGCAGCGGGTCGACGAGGTTCAGCAGGATCGGGTTGAGGACCGGATTGACGACGCCCAGGACCAGCGGGCTGAGAATGGGCAGCAACGTCGGGATGAGCGCATTGATCGCCGCCTGGAGGAGCGCCGGGACCGGGCCGACGAACTGCAATTGGAGGTCGAGGCTTGTCGCCAGATCCGCCAGCAGCTGCGTCACGAAGGTCGCGCTCGTGAAGACCGTCTGCGTTTCGGGGTACGGTCCGGTGAAGTTCAGGACGGTCGCGCTGGGGGCCGCGCCCTGGGCCAGCGCACGGGCGTTTACGTCGAGCGTCGCCGTGCCCAGCACGGGAATCGTGATCTCCAGGCTGCCGATCGTGCCATGCGTCAGGTCGACGGGCGGGTCGATGACGTGGGTGCGGTTGAAGAACAGCGCCGGGCTGATCGTGCCCAAGTAGAGGTCGACGACGCCCGGGATGGCGCTGACCGAGACCGTCTGCGCACCCGAGTCCACCGCGGTGATCGTGCCGCTGGCGCGGGCGATGTCGAGGTAGAGGTCGAAATGGCCGACGGTCAGCGCCGCCGAGGTCACGCCGGGGATCGCCGGCAGTGAGACCATCACGTCGACTAGGTCGACGGCCAGGTGGATGCGGAACGATGCGGAGTAGAACTGCGTGCCGACCGGGCCGCACGTGATGATCGGCGGCTCGATGACCTGAAGCTGGAGGTCGACGCTGCTGGCCAGACCGCCGAGGCCGAGCGCGCCGAGGAGAGAGGCATCGGAGATCGTGATCGGCGTCGGCGTCGTGGCGACGTTGTCGAAGTTGAAGAGCTCGGCGCTGCCCATGATCAGGTCGAGCGCGTTCAGGTCGAGCGCGGCCAGCGAGCCATCGACGATCGACACCTGCAGCAGGTCGCCCAGCTCGATCGTGCCTGGCAGGACCGCCACCTCGAGCAACGTGTCCTGCAAGGCGGTCGCCAAAGCGACGTCGCCGTTGTTCTGCGCCACCGTGATCGCCGCGGTGGTGAGTTGCGCGATCGTGATCGGGGTCGTCAACGCCTCCTGCGGCGTGCCGAGCCCGAGGTCGGCTTGAAGCGCCTCGAGCAGCTCGAGCGCGTTGATCTGTCCGCTGAGCAGGCCGTTATAGTCCGCGACGCTCAGGGCGATGTTGGAGTCCAACAGTTGACCGAGCAGGAAGTTCGAGAGGTCCCCGCGCGTCGAATCGAAGCTGGCCAGCTTCGGCGCGATCTGGATGCACGCGCCGTTGTCGCACGTCGGCCCCTGAAGCGCGCGCATCGGTTCGAGCACGCCCTTGGTCAGGCGGTCAGCGACCAATTGCTGCCGATCGCGAACGGCCCGCTCGGCCACCGCACGGATCTCGTGGATGCGGTCCGCCGTCAGCGTCGGTGCGTGTTCGGACGGTCGAGACGTGACAGCATCCGACGCCGTCTGCGCATCCATGGTCCGTCCGCGTCCGAGCGTCGGCTCCGCGCGAGCCACAACCGAAGCAAGGGTGATGGAGGCCAGCAGAACGCCCGCGAGGCGCGAGCCTGCGGCGAGCCAGGGCGCACGATTCAAGATGAATCTCCTCTTCGGTTGATCGGACTCACAATATGGGCAGGGCGATTTGCTGCCCGGGCGAACGAGGTCACACAGGTATGAGCGGTCCGTTCCATCGGATGGCCAAGACCGCACACGGCCGATCAGCGCCACCCTACCGCGCGCGGTCGCAGCGTCGCCAACGTTCGCCTGCTGTGGGGACCAAGACGCACATTAACGATCGGCAGATACCTGTCGATCGACTGTAGAATGATTGACGGCGGCTGTCAACCCGGTTCGTCCGCCGACTTGCCGCTGGCCTGCCACGCGTTCCAGTCGAAGTTCCACTTGTAGCCGCTCTCCGGCCCCGCGACGCCGCTGGCGAAGCCCCAGGGCGAGTTGCCGCGGCCGTCCGCGTAGTCCACGATCGGCACGCTGCCCGCGGCCCCAAAGGTCGTGGCCTTGGCGCCCCACGCGAGCGGCTGCCCCGCGTCCCACTTGTTGCACGGCACGACGACATCACCGCTGTTGTTCGTGATCGTCTTGCCCAGGATGCCGGGGTAGAACGCCTTCGAGCCGCAGTTGCCGAGCCGCAGTTGCCGAGCCGCAGTTGCCCACGGGATCGCTCGTGAACGCTTGCCAGCTGCCGAAGGCGGTGTCCCGGTCCGTCGCGTAGAAGATGCCCGTGTCGCCGTACACGCCGGCGCTCGTGCCGCGGTGCAGGCCCGACCCGGAAACGACCGGGTTCTCCGTCACGCCGAGCACGTTGGGGCCGACGGCAGGCAG
>JBDTSC010000238.1:0-5899 GCA_039931375.1 Ardenticatenales bacterium | reverse complement strand
CCTAGTCGCCACAGAGGCCTAGTCGCCACAGAGGCCTAGTCGCCACAGTGCGCTAACCGCCATCGCCGCCCGGTGAGCGGCGACCGCTGAGCATCCATACCGGAGCGGACGTCGGCCCGCCGATCAGCGGCACCCGAGCGCCGGTCGCCGGATCGACGAGCGCCAGCCCGTCCGAGCCCGCGACGGCCAGCGTTCGGCCGTCGGGCGCCCATGCCAGATCCGCGTCGACCGCCACGTCCAGCGGCGCGCCGACGACGTCGGCGGTGACCGTGGGCGCTTGCAGGTCGATCACGGCCATCACCGAGCCGGCGCCGCGGTCGACGAGCGCGAGTGCCCGATGATCCGAGCGCACGAGGACCTTCGAAACGCGGGTGGTCGGCTCGATGACCGGCGTGATCGTCAGCGGGTCGTCGAGCGTCACGAACCGCAGCCCGGCGCCGGATGACCACAGGACGTTGCGATCGGGCAGCCAGCCGGCCGGCTGGCCGCTCCCGTCCGGCAGGGGAATGACCCGCTCGTCGCCGCTCTCAACGTCCACCCACCCGATCCGTCCGTTGTCCAAGGCCATGAGCAGCCACCTGCTGTCCCGCGAGAAGCCCATCGGTGCGCCGTCCGAGACGCCGACCTCCCGCTCCTCGAACGTCACGACGTCGAAGATCTTGAGGCGGCCGTCCACGCTGTACGCCAGCAGGTGGCCGTCGCGCGACCAGACCGGCCCCGCGCGATCCGCGCGCCCATCGCCGCTATCGTCCATCGGTTCGACGAGCGTGCGGCGCCCGCCCGTCGGCGACAGGACGGAGATCATCCCGCGCTGCTGCCGAGCGATGAAGCCGATCGTCGAGACCGCGAACCGGTCCGTCGACTCCGTGGGCCCGTCGATCGCCTCCGGCTCGTCGCCGGTGGCCGGCAGCCGCCAGAGTCGCGTCGGACTGCCGCCCAGATAGTACAGATCGGCGGGCAAAACGGCGAGCATGGCGCGGGCGCCCGGCGTCGGGGAGGGCGGTGCGGACGGTGCCATCGCCGTGGGTGCGAGCGGCGGGACGATCGTCGCCACGGCTACCGCCGTCGGCGCTTGGGCGAGCCGTGTGGCCCGTGCCGTCGGGGCGGCGGTCGTCCGCGTCGCGGCTTGTTCCGCCGGCTCCGCCGGCTCCGCCGGCACGGCCGTGCGGTGCGGGGCGGGCGTCGCGTCCGCCGGGAACGCGAGACCGGGCGTGGCGATGACGATCGTCGGGCCGGGGTTGGCGGCCATCGGCACGGCGGTCGGCGTCGCGCCGCGCACGAGCACCTGCACGGGCTTGCTGGCCTCGACCGGGCGGGCGATCAAGCGGACGCTGGCGCGAAAGCTGCCAGCGGCGTAGACGTGCTCCGTGTCGTACGTGCGCTGCACGCCGTCCACGCAATCCTCGGGCGGCGGCACCAACTGCACGTTATCGTCGCCGAAGGCGAACGCGGCGGTGGCGCACTGGTAGCGCGCGGGGTCATCGAGGTCGCCGTCGAGGGTCGCGTGGACGCGGACGGTCAACGGCGCGTCGCCGACCTGCGGATCGATCGTGAGCGTCAATCGCACGCCGGCCGCGGCCGCGGCGCGCGCGTCGCGGTCGTACCCGGCTTGCGCGCCGGTCGCATCGTCCGCGGCGGCGCCGGACGGCGCGCCGGATCGATCGGGGGCGCCGCAGCTGGCCGCCAGGAACGACAGTGCGAGCGCCGCCGCCGCCCAGCGGGCCGGCCGGCGATGCTGCGCCGATGGCGCTTCGGTGGTCTGTCGGGGGGTGTCCACGGGGCGGCAGTATACATGACGGGCGGCGGGACGGACGGCCCTGAGCGGGCCGAAGGCTCAACGGCCCGTCGCCGACGCAAGCCCATCGATGATCGTCAGGTTCGCCCGCCCGGCGCTGTCCGCGAGGACGACCGCAAGCCGATCACCATCGTTGGACCACGACGGCGGCAGCGACGCATCGAGGCCATCGGCGATGTGCGTCGGTCCCGCCGATCCGTCGCGCGTGACGACGGCGAGGCCGCCGCCGGCCATCGCCAGGGCAAGCCGCGCGCCGTCGGGCGACCACCACGCGGCCTGCGCACCGCTCCCGACCAGCCGCCGCGTGCCGCCTGAGGCGATGTCGTACGCGAACAGCGCGCCGGCCTCGACATATGCGAGCGCGCTGCCGTCCGGCGCCCAGTTCGGCGCGGCGATGGCCTGGAGATCGCGGCGCTCGGCGCCGTCGAGCCGCACGAGGCGCGACGGCCCAAGGGCCGGCGCGCCCGCCTGGGCGATGATGCGCGGCGCGAGCAGCCAGCCGCCGCGCGCCGTCGCCCACGAGAGGCCGGCCGGCGGCGCGACGAGGTTGGGCGGCAGCTCGGCGAAGGCGCCGAGGCCATCGAGGGCGCCGGTCGTCGGATCGACGAGCGGCACGTCGTCCGCCGGGCCGCCGGGCAGGGAGAGACGCGCGGGGCGCGGGATAAGAATGCGGCCATCGGCCAGCCACATCGGGTGCATCGATCGGGTGACCTCGTCGGCGGCGACGCGCGCGGCATCCGCGGTTGCCGCGGCAGGCGCGGCGTTCGAGCCGTCGCCGGAATCGGCCCTCTCGGTGGCGGCGTCGCCATCCGCTGCGGGCGTCGCGGTCGACTCGGCCGCCCAGGTCAGCAGGCTCATCTGGCGCGCGGCCGCCGCCGCCGCGTCGAGGATCCACACCGCGCCGTCCGCGCGCACAGCGGCGGCCGACGCGCCGTCCGCGCGCCACGCCCAGTCGGCGGCACGAAGGCCCGCCGGGTAGCCGTCGATCGGACGGGCCGCGCCGCGCCCGTCGACGAGCCAGCCGCGCTGGTCGTCGCTCAGCAACGCCGTGGCGCCGTCCGGCGCGACGACGACCGATGTCGGTGCGAGATCGGGGAATGCGGCGGATGCCCCCGCGGCCGCCGGTTCGCCATGGTCGGCGGCGGCGGCCGGATCGAGCAGGCCGTCCGGCGAGCGGGCCAGGACGACCCGCCCGTCCGCGCGCCATGCGCCAAGCGCCGTCCTCCCTGGCTCACCAACGACGTCGCCGCTGTCGATGGCCCATCGCGGCGGCGCGCTGTCCACGGGCGGGGGATCGCCCGTTTGCGCGTCGCTCGGCGCTCCGGCGTCGACGATCCACAGCCGCCCGACGGCGGCGCCGACGGCGCCGACCTCGCGGGTGAAGGCGATGAGGCGGCGGCCGTCGGGCGACCACGCGCCGGCGCCCAGGGCGGGTTCGTCGGTCGGGGGCGTGGCGACCGGTCGCAGCACGAAGGCGATGTCCGTGACGACGGGCGCCGCGGCGGGGATGTCGGTTGGGGCCGTGAGCGCCTCGGCCACGCCGGGCGGCAGCGGCGCGTCGGGGCCGGGGGTGACGTCGACGGGCGGCGGCTCGGTCGGGCGGCCGCATGCGGTGCCGGCCATGCTGAGGGCCGCGAGCGCGAAGGCCGCCCGCGCGGCGAATCGACGGGGGGTGCGGACGGGGAGCCGATGTCGGCTGTCTATCGAACCACCGACGGAACAAGCAAGCCCCGGCCGCGCAGGGTGCGCGCGGCCGGGGCTTGCCGGGGTCACGATAAACGGGTCGATGCGCGAATCGCTCCGCCGCGCTCGCGTGGACGATTCGTCGGGGCGGAGCGGGGGCTCCGCGATCCCGGCCAACGGGGCCACGCGGCGGCGGATGGGTGCGCGGACGCTACTTGGGCATCGCCTTGAGGCGCTCGTAGGCCGGTCGCGGCGCCCAGTCGTTGCGGACGATGCTGAAGGCCGCCTTCTCATCCGCGTTGCCTGCGACGGGTGCGAAGTTCAGGTTCCAGACGAACATCGGGCCGACGAAGCCCCAGCTGCGCGCCATGTTGAACGCGTCGACGAGGTACTGGGCCTGTTCGCCCTCGCTGTTCTGGGCAGCGTAGCCGTAGCCGGGGGCTGGGCCGGCGCCCATGTTCTCGACGGACGCCCAGCCGAACTCGGTCGCCCAGATCTTCTTGCCGCCGTCGCCGTACCGTGCCATGACGTTGCGATAGGCCAGCATCGTGCCCTGGAAGTAGAAGGAGCGGTGGCCGCTGAAGTCCGTCTTGCCCGGCGCCGACCAGCCGACGCCGGCCGTGGCGGGCTTGTTGTAGCCGGAAGGGTGCGCGCCGACCGCGTTCGCGCAGCCACGCAGGCCGGCCGCGTACATCTGTCCGAGGTAGTTTACGTCGTCCATCGCCTGGCCGTTGTTGACGCCGGTCGGGGTCAACGCGCCGCTGACGACCACGGCGCCCGGATCGGCGGCCTTGATCGAGCGATAGCTGGCGCACAGGAGTTGGACGTAGCGGCCGGCCGAGAGCGGCTCGTTGCCCCACTCGTAGTGCAGGTTCTGCTCGTTCCAGATCTCATAGGCCTTCACGCGGCCGCGGAAGTGCTCCGCCATGCGCCCCATGAAGCTGGCCATCGTACCGGGATCGGCCGGCGGGCCGGCGACGCCGCGGTCGGAGTTCCCCGCGCGCGCCCAGTCCGGCGCCTTGGCGACGCTGAACATCACGTTGATGCCCTTGGCGTTCGCCTGGTTCACCAGGTTGTCGAGCCCGCCGAAGCTGGCGTCGCCCTGGGATCCCTCGTAGCGGAACCACTCGATCTGCTGCTTGACCCAGTTGAAGCCGATGTCGCCGACGGCGTCGATCGCGCGCTGGTCGCCGTCCGGGGCGTGGACCTGGATGCCATACCCGAAGCCGGCCGGAGCGGCGGCGACAGGGGCGGCCGCGACGGCGACGGGAGCCGTATCCGCCTGGGGCACCGCGCCATCGGCCGGCGCGGCGGCTTCGGCTGGCGCCTGGCGCGGGGCGGCGGGCTTGGCGGCGGCGCACGACGATGCGCCCGGGATCGTGAGGGTCGTGCCCGGCGAGATGCGGTTCGGGTTGGCCAGACGGTTCGCCGTCTGGATCTTCTTCCAGTCGACACCGCAGCGGCCGCCGATGCCGCTCAAGGTGTCGCCGGCTTTGACGGTGTACGTGGTGTTGGCCAACGGGGCGGCGTGCGCCGTCCCGCCGAGCCACATCATTCCAGCCGCGGCCGTGACCGCGAGGACGAGATGCCTTCGCATCAAGATGAGCCTCCTGAGTGTTCGTGCGGCCGATGAGCCGTGCCGGCTCAGCCGCCTGCACCGAACGGGCCGGCGGCCAACGGCCACCCCGCACCGCGCTCGGTGGGAAACCGTGGGGATTATATCGCGGCGCGAGCGACATGCCAGCCGCCTCTGTCGCGGCGATGGCCCTCCCTGTCGCCCGGGCGGCCGTGTGCCGCGGCGCGGCGTCGGTGGCGCTCCGCCGGCGGAGGGGGGGCTTCGATGGGCCACAGGTTGCGTCGGCCAGCGACGGTTTGCCGGGCCCAGCGTCGGGTGATCAGCGGGCGCACGGCGGGCGCACGGCGGGTTGGCGACGGAAAGAGCGGGTAGGCTGAACGGGCGGCGACGTGCCGCGAACCATCGTGAATACCAAGGAGTACCGGACCATGGCTCTGCCCGAGACCCGCCTCAAGCTGGCCGTCCGCGCCGTCGAGCGCGCCTTGCCGACGGCGCCGACGCCCGACCGCCTGACCGCCTTCCGCACCGCCTACGCCTCGCTCGCTCGGCTGACCGCGGGCGCGGACGCCTGGACGGCCGAGACGCTCGACGCCGCCTGGACGTTGGCCAGCGACGGCTGGCCGAAAGAGATGGCGCTGCAAGCCGTCCTGGATGACGTCGGCGCCGCGCACGCCGCGATCGTCGAGGCGGCGTCGCCGGGGCGGCCGAAGATCACGCGGCCGCGACGGGACGCCTGACGTGGTTGACGGGTGGTCACGTGGGCGACCACAATCGCCCACGTGACCGCTCCTTCGTTGGACCACCACCCCATCGCCGCCGCGCCGGGCGCGTCGTCGGGCGAGCCG
>JBDTSC010000237.1:0-5912 GCA_039931375.1 Ardenticatenales bacterium | reverse complement strand
AACGCCCTCGGCGGCGACGATCGCCCCGATCGCCCCGAGCAGCCCTGGCCCGACGAGGGCGCGATAGCCGCCGCCCGCGCCGCCGACCCAGACGGCACGCGCCGTTTTTCGCCGCGCATCGTCGGCCACCGAATCGGCGAGGGCGATGACGGCTTCGGCCGCCGCCTCGACGTCCCGGCCCGCCGTCTGGACGTGCCACGGCAGGGCGCCGTACAACGCGCGCCGCTGGCCCCAGATGCGGGCGATGCGCGGCCAGACGGACGGCGGATCGTCCGGCGATTCCGCCCGCTCCCGCCGACCCCGCCCCTGGCTTCCCAGCAGCGGCCGCTCCTGCCCCGGCCGCCCGAGCCGGGCCGCCAACTCCTCGAGCGAGGCGTCGAGGACGATGACAAGGCCCGCGGCGCACAAGACCTCGCGGTTCCTCTCATCCACGAGTGTCCCGCCGCCGAGCGCGACGACGACATCCGCCAGGCCGTCCACCAGCACCGCGACCGCCGCCGCCTCGCGCCGCCGAAAGCCGGCCTCGCCTTCGAGGGCGAAGATCGCGGCGATCGACAGCCCGGCCTCCGCGGCGACGACGTCGTCGAGGTCGACGAACGGCCGTCCGAGGCGCGCGGCGGCGGCGCGGCCGACGGTGGTCTTGCCGGCGCCGGGCATGCCGGCGAGGAGGAGGGGGGGGATCATTGTGGCGCCGCGGGCTTGCCCTCACCCTGGTCTCGCCCTGGACGGGCTCGACCGGTCCCTCTCCCACGTCGTGGGCGAGGGACTCGTTGGCGAGGGCTGATGCGCGGCCGAGGGTATGGATCGTACAACGCGCCGTTGCGAGGTTCGCCCTGCTGCCGAACGATGGCCGCGCATGGAGACACGCCAACGGGTCCCTCGCCCACAACGTGGGAGAGGGACAGCTTCCGCCCGTCCAGGGCGGAAGCAGGGTGAGGGCCAGCCGCGGGCGCCTCGATGATCCCCCGCCTCACCCGTCCCGCCCCTTATCATCGTACCCGAACCGCCACGTCCCCCCGTCCATCGGCACGTCGGAGACGCGGTTGCCCCGCAGCCGCGCGAACCGCTCGTCCAGCTCAGCCATGCGGTCCCCGCCCAGCTTCTCGAGCAGCGCGTCGGCCAGGACGAACGCGACCATCGCCTCGGCCGCGACGGCGGCGCGGGGGACGGCGCAGATGTCAGATCGCTCGTAGCGCGTGACCGCCGCCCGGCCGGTAGCAAGGTCGACGGAGGGCAGCGGCGTCAGCGTCGTGGAGATCGGCTTCATCGCGCCGCGGATGACGATCGGATCGCCCGTCGTGATGCCGCCCTCCAGCCCGCCGCCGTGCGATCCGGCGCGGACGATGCGGTCGGGGTCGGCGGCGTCGAGGCCAAAGCGGTCGTGGACCGCCGTCCCCCGCCGCGCCGCGTTCGCGAACGCCGGCCCGATCTCGGCGCCCTTGATCGCGGGGATGCTCGTGACGGCGCCGAGCAGCCGGCCCGTCAGCCGCCGGTCCCAGTGAACGTGGCTGCCCAGCCCCGGCGGCACGCCGAGCGCGACGACCTCGAACACGCCGCCCAGCGTGTCACGGTCGCGCGCCGCGGCCTGGATCGCGGCGTGCATCCGGGCGGCGGCCGCCGGATCGGGGCAGCGAACGTCGGACGTCTCAGCGGCGGCGAACAGAGCGGGGTAGCCTGCATCCGCCGCCATCGCGACATCCCCAATTTGCACGACATAACTACCGATGACCACGCCAAAGTGCGCCAACAACTGCGCGCAGATCCCCCCCACGGCCGCCCGCGCCGCCAGCTCGCGCGCGCTGGCGCGCTCGAGGGCCAGGCGCAGGTCGCCGTAGCCATATTTAACGGTCGCCGATAGGTCGGCGTGGCCGGGGCGGGGCACGGTGAGCGCCTCGACGTCGCGGTCGCGCCAGCTCTCGTAGTCCTTGTTGGGAATCGTGAGCGCGATCGGCGCGCCCGTCGTGCGCCCCGCCATCACGCCCGCCGTGATCCGCACCCGGTCGCGCTCGATCGCCATCCGCCCGCCGCTGCCGAAGCCCTTCTGGCGCCGCGCCATCAGAAGGTCCAGCGCGGCGCGGTCGATCGGCAGGCCGGCGGGCATGCCCTCGAGGATCGCGGTCAGCTCGGGGCCGTGCGACTCGCCGGCGGTGAGGAAGCGCAGGGGCATCGTCGGCGCGCCGCTTCAGGCGCCGTTGCGCGATGCGCGGGGCTCGGGCGATGGCGTCGCCGCCGCCGCCGCCACCGCCACCACCGCCGCCCAAGTTTCCGCCGCGCGCCGCATGACGTCGACCGGCGCAGCGATGCCCGTCCAGAGTTCAAACGAAGCCGCCGCTTGGCGGACCAACATCTCCATCCCGCCTTCGGCCGTCGCGCCGGACGCACGGGCGTGGCGGACCAACGCCGTCTCGGCCGGGTTCGCGACGAGGTCGACGACCGTGACACCGGCCGGCACCGCGACATCCAGCGGCCACAGGCACGCGCCGACGTCCGGCGCGGCGCCGACGGACGTCGCGTTGACCAGCACGGCCGCGTCGGCGGCGTGGGCGGACGGGCCGGCGTGGGCGATGATCGCGGCCGGATCGATCGGCCCGGTGCGCAGGACGGCGCCGGGGAAGTGGCGGTGCAGATGGCTCACCAACACCGCGGCCCGCCCGCTCGACCGGTTCAGCACGTCCACAGCGTAGCCGCCCGCGAGCAGCACGCCGACCACCGCCCGCGCGGACCCGCCGGCGCCCAGCACGACGGCGCGGCGGCCGCGGCCATCGCCCCGCCCCAGCGCCCGCAGGACATGCGCGAAGCCGGCGACGTCCGTGTTCTCGCCGCGCAGGTGGCCTTCTGTGGTGACCAGGACCGTGTTCACGGCGCCCGTCTTCAGGACGAGGCGGCTCTCGTCCTCGAGCAGCGCGCGCATGTCGACCTTGTGCGGCACGGTGACGTTGACGCCCGCGAGCTCGCCGGACCGCAGCGCCGCAGCGACGGTGGCGAGGGCGGTGGGGCCGGCGGGCGTGGGGCGCAACGTGTAAGCCGCGTCGATGCCGAGGGCGGCGAAGGCGGCATTGTGCATGGCCGGCGAGGCGCTGGCCAAGAGGGGGTGGCCGATGAGGGCGTAGTGGGCGGTGGGCATGGCGTCATTGTACCCATCCGCCGCGCGGGCCGTCGGGATCGGTTCCGCACCGCGTAAAAGGCACATGCGTCGCCCGGCGACGGACATGCAAGCGACAACGCTGTCGTCCATCTGCGCGTAGGCGATTACAATCCGCCCGTCGTCCGATCAACATCGCGCCAGGCCAGCAACGAGGATGTCAGCGCCCCATGGACCAACCTGAAGGTTCCGACCCCATTCAGCCCCCGACCGGCGACCGCTCTCGGCGTCGACGCCGCGACCTGGTCGTCGGGCTTGCGCTTGCCGCCGCCTACGCACTCGTCTACCTATGGCTCGACAACTACCAGGTGCCGGACGTCATCGCCGCCAGCAACCCGTGGGACGCACCCGAGACCCAATGGCGTGTCGCCCAGGATGCCCTGCCCGAGGGGGCCGCTGGGCTGTACTACGTGCCGGGCATCGGCATCCTGCCGGTCGCCCGCGACGCACGATGGACGGACGGGGATGGGTTGGGAGCGGAGGGCACCGGCAGGCTCATGACCATCTACGACGATCGCTTGAACACGTGGGGTCGACACGCCGACCTCATCGAGTTGCCGCTGCTGCCACCGTTCGTCCACGTCTCGCAGACGCGGCTCGATCCGGGCACGCAGGTCGACGGTGTCGCAGGCGAAGGTCGAGCGATCGCCGTGCGCGATCCCGAAGGGCGGTGGCAGTACATGCTGGAACACGGCGTCGGCAAATCGAGGCCGCCGTCGCTGCCGTCCGGCGGGGATCACCTTCTGGCCCATTTCTTCCGCGCCGATCCGCCGGGCGTCGATGTGACGCTGCCCATCCGCTCGCCCGAGCGGGGCAACGCCGCGCGCGCGGAGCGCATCGTCCTCCCGTCCGCGCGCGACGCCGTCACGATCGCCGTTGCCGCCGTCGCCGCCTGGCCGGGCGGCACGGCCATCCGGCTCGAGGGGTGGACGGACGACCCGCATGACGTCGTGCTGCTCGGGCTGGACATCGTGCCGGGCTCACATGCGAGCGGGGACGACCACCTTCGGAACGACACGATGGCCGCCGACCCCAAGGGAGCCGTCGTGCTGCGCGACGATCAGGGCCGGATGTATCCCGTGCGCAACGCTGAGCGTCTTGGGGAGCGAAGGGGGTCCTTCCGGTGGGCCGAGTGGCTGGGCCACGGCAATGCGGGCATCAAGCCCGGCATCGACCTGCCCGCGACGCTGCTCTTCGACGCGCTGCCCGCCGACGCCAAGGCCCTGACGCTGGCCGTCGGGTCGATCCGCGTGGCGCATGACCTGCTGCTGCCCGAGGATGCGGACCGACCCGCCGAGGGCGAATCGCGGGAAACGCTGACGATTCCGGTGCCAGTGGATGCACCGGCCGTCGCTCGGGGAGGCTCGCATGACTTCGATGCGCCGCTTGACGACCTGCCGGTGATGCTGGCCGGAGCCCGCGTGGTCGCCCGCCGAGTGCAGTACACGCCGGATGGCGTCACGCGGATCGACTTGGTGAACGAATCGCCATCGGCGGCACGCCGCCTCGTGGACGTGTTTGGGATCCCGGAACAAGGGCGCACCTCGGACGGACAGCGATTCGCGGCGCACTTCGTGTCCGTGATCCGCTACGACGCCGGCCCAACAGAATCGGTGAGGGTCTTTGTGCGCGACGGACCTCGCTGGCCGGTCGAACGCGCCACCGCCATCGCGACCGTCTGGACGTTGGCGCGGCCAGGCGAAGTCCCGTGGCCGCCACGCGGTGCGCGTCCGTTCACGGTCGCGTTCGTGCGGCCGATCGTCGAGGTGTCGGGCCGGTGGACGTTCGCGCTGCCGATGGACGCGCTGCGTGCGAACGCCGCCGCCAACGCCGGGGTGGTCGCGTCGCCCGTTCGGTAGCATCGCCCGACGCATGCGGTACCGTCATGCGCCGGACCCGGTGGTGTTGGCGGTGGCGTTTCACGAGGCCTGCGATGGCAAGGTCGCCATCAGGCCGGCGCACCTCCGACGGTCAGCCGGTGGCCGACCCTTCGCTCACCGTCACCTTGATCATCTTCACCGGCGTCCGCGGCCGATCCCCCTGGTCCGTCGGCGTCGCCTCGATCGCGCGCACGACGTCCAATCCGTCCGTGACCTTGCCGAACACGGGGTGCTTGGACGCGCCGGGGCTGAAGTAGTCCAGGAAGGCGTTGTGGCGCGTGTTCACGAAGAACTGCGCGCCGCCCGAGTCGGGCTGGCCGGTGTTCGCCATCGACAGCGTCCCGACGTCGTTCGACAGGCTGAGGTCGATCGGGTGCTCGTCCTTCACGTTGCCCAGCGGCGAACTGCCGGTGCCGGCGCGCGGGCTGTTCGGGTCCTTGGAGTGCTCGCAGCCGAACTGGACCATGAAGTCCTTGATCACGCGGTGGAAGTGCAGCCCGTCGTAGAAGCCGGACTCGGCCAGCTTGATGAAGTTGCCGGCGGTCACGGGCATCTCGGTGCGGAAGATCTCGGCCTTGAACGTGCCGAGCGAGGTCTCGAAGGTGGCGGTCGGGTTGGTCATGTCGGTTCGTTCCTGACGTTCGTTTGGGGGATCGATTCCTGCCCGAATCGTACACCGCCCAGGCCCGCTCCGTCACGCCGCGACCGCCGTGCCGCACCGACCGTGCTCTGCAACGCCGCCGCGATTAACGGTTTCGCGGCGGGCGCACGGCGGGCAACGCCCCTTGGAATCCGTTAGCCTTGCCTCGCGGATGGACGCGGTTCATCCGGATTCGATTCGGCCCACGTTGTCGATGGAGGGTTTGGCCATGTTCACGTTGTTCAAAGCG
>JBDTSC010000236.1:0-5952 GCA_039931375.1 Ardenticatenales bacterium | reverse complement strand
CGGCGAGGTCGTGCAGCAGGTCGTCGAACGTCTGGGCGTTCGCCCGGCGGCGGCGGACGTCGGTCTCGCGCCGCAGGTACGGCAGGAGGCCGAGGCGGACGCCCTCCGCCCAGCGGGCCATCGCTTCGCTCACGACGTCGTCGACGTCTCGAAGCCGGTCGATGGCGTCGAAGAGCGGGTGGTGCGGCGTCGCGTGGCCGTCCTTCGTGGCCGCGTCGACGGCGTCGCTCGTGAAACGGACCCACTTCTCACGGATCGCGTCCTCGGACGGCGGGGTCGCGTGGCCGCGGGCCCACGCGTCGACCTGGTCGAGCCAGCGGGGAACGTTGGTGCGGGTGTAGCTGCCGTGACGTAGCGCGGGGCTGTGGCTGAGGATCGCTTCGGCCTCGGTCCGGCCCGCGTCCAACCTCGCCGCCACGGCCGCGCGGGCGGCCTGCCATGCCACTACGGAGGCGTCGAGGTCCGCTGGGTCGATAGCGGCATCGCCGCTGCTCGGCGCGGGCGTCAGCTCGATGCCGCGGGCACGGGCGGCGGCGTCGGCCAGCGCGTCGAGCGTGGTCGGGGTGACGTTCGCTTGGTGGATCAGGTAGTCGACGAGGCTTCGCGGCGCGGCGTACGTCCTCGTCGCCCAGTAGTCGGCGACGATCTCGCGCTGCAGTGCAAGCGAGTCCTCGGCCAGCGTCGCCTCGAAGCTCATGCCGCTCTCGAAGGCGAACTCCTGGAGGACGCGCTGGCAGAAGCCGTGGATCGTGAAGATCGGCGCCGTGTCGAAGGACCGCAGCGCCGCGGTCAGCGCTTGGAGATCCGCCGGACCGTGGCCGGCGGCGCGGCGGCGCGCGAGGTGCGCGGCCAGGCCGGTCGGGTCCGCGTCGGGCGGGGTGGACGACGAGCAGAGCGCCAGCGCCTCCGCCAGGCGGCGGCGGATGCGGTCGCGCAGCTCGGCCGTCGCGGCGCGGGTGAACGTGACCACCAGGATCTCGTCGATCGTCCGACCCGCTTCGAGGACGAGCCGGAGCACCAGCGTCGCGATCGTGAACGTCTTGCCCGTGCCGGCGCTGGCCTCGATGAGGTGTGCGCCGTCCAACGGCAGATCGTACGGAAGGAGCGGGTTCACGCGGCGCCCGCTTCGCGCGGCCCGCCGGGCGCGCCGGGGCCGTCGTCCCCGCCGTAGCCCTCGGCGCGGGCGGCCAGCAGCGGATCGAACACGGCGTGCGCCACGGCGGCAAACTCGGCGCGCCACGCCGCCCCTTCGTCCCCGAACGGGTCGAGATCGCCGACGAGCAGCCGGATCGCCGGATCCTCGCCCTCGCCCGGCGCTCCGTCGCGATAGCGCGGCGGCTCGAAGGCGTTGCGGGCCTCGCGCCACGCCTTGCGCTCGAGTGCCGCGCTGTGGTCCCCCGCGCTGTGGTCCCCCGCGCTGTGGCCCCCCATGCCGTCGTCCCCCGCGCCGCCGTCCGCGCCGCCCTCCGCAGCGTCGATCGCACCGGCGACGGAGCCGAAGGCGTAGGACGTCGCGGGCAGCAAGGGCACCCAGCGCGTCTCGCCCGCCAGGTAGAGCGCCGCCAACGCGCTCAGCGTGGCCAGAGGGTCGGCGACGGGATCGTAGCGCACGTTCGCCGCGCCCCGATCGTCCCTGCCGCCGTCGCCCGGGCGGCCGATGCGGCGCGAGATCGGGGCGACGGCGTTGAGCGCGCGGTCGGCACCGTCCGCGCCGTCGGCGAGGAGCGCGTTGAGCACGAGGTGCTCGACCCACAGGTCCAGTTCCTTGGCCGGTCGGACGCGGGCGAAGCTGCAGCGCACGAGGCCCGCGGGGCGCATGCCGCGCAGCGTGCCGACCAACCGGGCGCCGGCGGCCGGCAGCGCCATGTCGATGGGGAGCGGCGGCAGCGGCGGTTCGGCGAGCCATGGCGCGGCCGCCGCGGCGATCGCCTCGGCTTGTGCCAGCAACGCTTCGAGCAGGACCGCGCCGGGGGTGCCGAGCGGCACGATGCCCCGCGCCCTGACCCGCGCCGCCGCGGCGGCCAGACCGTGGCCCGCCAGCCGGTCGAGCAAGATCGCCTGGCCGACGGTGTAGTTCGCGAGGCCGCCCAGCACGAGCGGCTCGCGGTCTTCGAGCGGCGCGTCGTCCTCGGCGAACGAGAGGTCGAGGCGGCGGCGGAGGAAGAACGTGGCGGGTGAACGGACGAAGGCGCACAGGTCGTGGAGGGCGATCAGGCGCGGTTGGCCGGCGTCGATGGGCGCGAGGGGCGCGAGGGGCGCGCGCAGAAATGCGGCGCGGGGCGTTCGATCGCCGCAGTTCCGCAGCCGGGCAGCGCTGTCGACGTAGGCGTTGGCGTAGCTGAAGACGCGGGCATCGTCGTCCGGCCCGTCGCCGCCCGTCGTCGCATCCGGACGTCCCGCATCATCGGCGCCGTGGGCGAAGTAGCGGGGGCTGAACGGCTGCAGCGGGTGCCAGACGATCAGATCGTCGACCGTCGTGATCGGCTGGGCTCGCTCGATGCCTTCCGTCGCCGCGTCGGCGGGCCGATCGCCCTGCCCCGCGCCGCTGGGCGGCTCGAGCGCCAGGAGCGCGTCGAGCAGCTCGCTGACGACGACGGACGGCGGGCGGCGGCTGTTGTCGCGCTCGCTCTGGCCGCCGAACGTCACGATCAGCCGCTCCCGCGCCGCCAGCAGCGCCTCGAGGAACAGGAAGCGATCGTCGTCCCGGGCGCGCCGATCGCCGAGGCGGGGGGCGCGCAGGACGAGATCGAACGCGAACGGGCGGTTGGGGCGCGGAAAGGCGCCGTCGTTCATCCCGAGCAGCGCCACGACGCGGAACGGGATCGAGCGCATCGGCTGGAGCGCGCAGACCGTGATCCCGCCGGCCAGGAAGCCGCGCGCCGCGTCGTCTTCGTCGGCCAGGCCCAGGATCTGATCCGAGATGCAGTCCAGCGAGAGGTCGCCCGCGAAATCGACGGCGGCCACGCGCTCCGCGAGGGCGGTGAGGGCGTCGCGCAGCCGTTGATGCTGCCACGCGTTCGACGCGTCCTCGGCCACGAACACGGCCAGGAGCGCGGCGAGGTCCGCCGCCCACGCCGCGGCGGGCCGCGGCGCGACGGACTGCGCGCGCGCCTCCGCCAGCCGCCGCACGAACGCGTCGAGCGCGCCGAGCCGCGCGGGCGCCCCGAGGGCGTCGACGGCGGGCAGCACGCCAAGGCAGCACCCGTCGTCGATCCCCGCGTCGGCCGCGTCATCGCCCACCGCGTAGCCGACGAGCAGTCGATCGAGGCCAAAGCGCCACGTGTTCGCCGTCTCGGGCGGCTGGGCGACGGCGCGGCGGTGCTCGGCGTCGGCCGCCCAGCGGATGCCGGTGGCGGCGACCCACTCGCGGATCGCGTCCACGTCGGCGGCGTCGAGGGCGAACCGGGCGCGGATCGGGGGCAACGCCAGGAGGTCGACGACCTCGGGCGCGGTGAAGCGGCCGCGCAGGACATGCAGCAGCCGGCCGAACGCCTGCACGACGTCCAAGGCGTCCCGCGCCGCCCGGTCGGCGACGGCGAACGGCAGCCGGCAGCCATCGACCCGCGTCGCGCCGAAAACCGCCTCCACGTACGGCGCGTACGTGCCGATGTCGGGCGTCATCACGACGATCTCGTGGGGTTCGAGCCGCGGGTCATCGTCGAAGGCGCGCAGGAGCTGGTCGCGCAGCACCTCGACCTCGCGCAGCGGGCCGTGGCAGGCGTGGATCGACACCGACGCGTCCTGGCCGGCGCGCAGTCGCGCGAGCGCGCCCGGACGAGCGGTGACTCGGTCGGCGGCGAGGTCGGACTGGAGTGCGACGAGCGCGGAGACGACGGGACGGGTCTCCGCCACGTCGATGTGTGCCGCGTCGACCTGTTGCGCCGCGTCGACCTGTTGCGCCACGACGCCCTGTGTCACGACGCCCTGTGTCACGACGTCGGCCCCGGCGGCCTCGCCCTCGATCGAAACGCGGTCCGCGGCGGCGCCGGCCAGCAGCTGAAACTCGCGCGCGACGCCGGCCAGCGAGCCGAGGAGCGGATGGATCGCGGGCGGCATCGCCGCGGCGGCGCCCGCGTCGGGCGCGCGGAGGTTGTCCATGCGGCCGACGGCGGCGTACCGGTGGACGATGTGCGCGTCCGCGGGCGAAGCGGCCAGGGCGAAGACGTTCACGTCGACGTGCACCGCCAGGGCGCGCAGGATGCGCAGGTAGAGCGGCGAGATCGTGGAGAGGCCGAACACGCTGACGCGCTCGAAGTCGGGGTCCTCCGGTTTGTGGCCGCCGTCCAGGGCGTCGATGATCCGGCGGGCCCGTCGCGCCGCGTGGACGCGCTCGGGCAGGCGGGCGACGGCGGCGCGCCAGAGCGCCGGCTGCCACGCATCGTCCGGGTCTTCCGGGCGGTCCGGGTCGTCGAGGCCGGCTTCCCAGCCGAGCAACATGTCGGGGCGATGCAGCTGGTAGCCGTCGAAGACCTCGGCGATGCGCCCTGCGAGGCCGATCAGGCGGCCGGAGGTGTCGTCGTGCCGCAGGTACGCGCTCAGCGGCGCGAACACCGGTGCCTCCGCGTCCGCGTTGATGGCGGCGGCGATCGCCCAAGTGAGGCTGGCGCGGTCGAGCGATCGCTCGTCCGGCGCGGTGCTCCGCTCGCCGAGCACGTCCCGGCGGAGCTTGCGGGCGAACACTTCAGGGAACGGGAACCAGCCGTTCGCCCACACGCCCGTCCGGGTCGCGAGCGCCATCTCGAGCCATCGCTGCATCCCGACGCTCTGGACGACGATGCACTCCTGTGCGAACGGGTTGCGCAGCGGCCGGCGCACGACATCGGCGAGGTCGTCGGCCAGATCCTCGACGTGGCGGCGCAGGTGGAGGTGCAGCATCGGGCGATGGTGCCACCCTTGGCGGTGGATGGCCAGAGGGCGCGACCCTGGACCGGGCGCGGAGTGATCGGCACGGCGGTCCGTGCTACCGTATCGTCCATCCCCCGCGCTCGGCGGGCGCGCGGACCCAGCGGCGTTCGCGCGGATACGAGGGAGACGGTGGCCGGTGGACGAGGACGCATCGCTTGAGATCACGATCAGCAACGTCAAACAAGGCCAGACCAGCGGGCTTCAGATGACCGTGCCCGAGGCCACGAGCCGGGCGCTCGGGAGCCCGCCGGCGATCCGCTTCGTACGCGACGCTACGGGCCATCTCCGCGTCATGGCGGCCAACGTCACGGACAACGGCGCGATCCCGATCATCCCGCTGCGGATCTCGCTGGCCAGCGCCGGCCTGCCGATCGCGCCGCCGCCGCTGGGGCCGGGGCGCTACATCCTCGGGCCGGCCGGGGACGGCACGCTGCTCGTGCTCGGGCGGGCGATCGAGCGGCCGCGGATCGAGGATGGCGACGAGGACGAGGACGAGGACTGGGGCGAGCCCTAACCGGCCGCGGCTACGACGCGCGACCGTGGCACTGCTTGAACTTCTTCCCGCTGCCGCACGGGCACGGGTCGTTCCGGCCGACCTTCGGCGCTTCGCGCACCACGGGCGTCCCGGTGACCATCTTGCCGTCCACGAACGTCCAGTCCCCGTCGACGCGGGCGAACTCCGCCTTCTCGTGGTGGTCGTGCGTCTCCCCGCCCGCCACATAGTGGGCGATGAACTCGACCGTGCCGCGCGTGTCCTCCGGCCCGCCGCCGCGAACGCCGACGAGCTCGAAGCCCAGCCACTCCGACTCCTTGGACCAGCGACGGACGGCCTCGTCGTCGTGGTCCTTGCGCGCCTTCGGGTGCAGCGTGTCGCGGATGTAGTCGGCGTTGGCCGTGGCGAACGCACTGTAACGGGCGCGCATGAGCGCCTCGGCGGTCGGCGGCTTGGCGGCGCCAGTGAGGTAGGGCTTGCAGCACGCGGCAAAGCGCAGGCCGGAGCCACACGGGCAGTCTTTGGGTTCGGCGGCCATCTCGGTCCCTCCGGGT
>JBDTSC010000235.1:0-5965 GCA_039931375.1 Ardenticatenales bacterium | reverse complement strand
GGGCGCATCGTCAACATCGGATCGACGAGCGGGCGGGTGGCGTTGCCGTACATCGGACCGTACGCAGCGTCCAAGTTCGCCCTCCGCGCCCTGACCGATTCGCTCCGTGTCGAGCTCGCACCATGGGGCATCGCCGTCTGCCTTGTCGAGCCGGGCAATGTCAGCACGCCGATCTGGAACAAATCGAAGTCGCTTGGCATCGACCTGCGCACTGGTCGCACCGGTATCCGAACCCGGGGCCAAAGCCATCACGATCGCGCCATGCAGACCATCGAACAGACAGCCGATTCGTCGTTATCACCTGGGACCTAACGTCCTTCAGCAGCCGTCTCCGCCTTCCGCTGCCTCCCAACCGCCCGCTCGTACCCCTCCGCCAACAACGGCTTCACCGCCTCGAACGTCGCCGCGCTCGGGTTGAGCACGCACAGCCACGACTGCGGCGCGTACACGGGATGCGGCATGATCCGGTCCAAGGCCGTGAAGTCATGCCCCGTTTGGACGACACCATCCGGACCGGCGATCGGCGCTTCCGGTCCGAACAACGAGCGATACGTCGCCTTGCTAACGCCGATGTTCAGGCGGAACACCGACGGGCGATTCAGATCGGACGCCCGATCGTAGGCGTCGTCCTGGGTCCCGAGCGTGGCGAACGGCATCATGCGATCCGTGCCGTAGAAGTAGAACGTCCAGCCCTCGATGCCGTGCAGCTGGACGTCGTCGAACGTGTCGGTGAGGTAGCGGGTGATCGTGGCTTCGTCCATCGTGCGCTCCCAACTCGTACCCGCCGGGCCGGTTGCGCCCGTCTCGGTCGCAAGGATAGCGGGGTCGGATTGGGGCCGCAATGGGGCTGCCGAGCACGGTGCAGTGGCCGTGACCGCGCCCGCCGCGATACAATCTCCCCATGCCCGTCACCCCGCCCACGTCGTCGTTCCCCGGGTCCACGCGCGGTCCGCGTCGCCTCCGGCTGGCCGCCCTAGCCGCCGCCCTCCGCGGCCGATGCCCGCGCTGCCGCCGCGGCCGCCTGTTCCGCGGCCCCCTCGACCTTGCGTCCGCGTGCACCGAGTGCGGCCTGCACTATGACGACGACGGCAGCGCCGTGACCGTGGGCATGGTGTTCGGCTTCTTCGTGCCGCTCATGGCGGCGCTGCCGCTTGGCTTCGTGCTGATCCGCGGCGATGCACCGACGGCGATGGCCTTCGGCGCGCCGGCGGCGATCATCGTCGGCGCGGCGCCGATCGTGGTCCGGCTGTCCAAGGTGGTGTGGGTTTGGGCGCTGGACGGGCATGGCATCCTCGCGGCTGGCGATCCGCCCGGCTGACGCTGATTGCGGTGACGTGCTTCCTGCGGCTCGGGATGCCTCTCTGCCCCACGATCAGTCCGCTCCTCCCAACCACGCCCCCACGCACCCCACGAACGCCGCCTCCGTGTCACACCACCCCCGCACCGCCACGCGCGGCAGCGCCAGCAGCCGCTCGCCCGCCGCGAAGCCGTCCGGGTTCGCCGTGACCGCCGCCACGTAGCCGGCCGCTACGGCCGCGCGCTCCACCCGCTCGTCGACGCCGCCGTACGGGTACGCGAGCAGGCGGGGGCGCGCGCCGGTGTGGGCGGCGATCACGTCGGCCGAGACCGCCAGCTCGTCGGCCAGGGCGGCGTCGCTCAGGCCGCGCAGGTCGCGGTGCGTGCGGGTGTGGGCGCCGATCGTCATGCCGGCGCGCGACAACTCATCGACGCCTTCCCACGACAACGACCCCACCCAGCCGGACTCGATCGGCTCGGTCGTGAGGAAGAACGTCGCCGTCACGCCGTGCCGTATGAGAATGGGCAGGGCGATGTCGAGCTGGTCGCGCCAGCCGTCGTCGAACGTCAGCACGACGGGCTTGGCGGGCAGCGGCGTGCCGAGGGCGAGGGCGTCGACGACGGCGTCGAGCGGGACGACGGTCCAGCCGCCGGCGGCCAGCACGGTGAGGTGGGTGTCGAGGGCCGCGGGGGAGACCGTCGTCTCGTGGAGGGCCGAGGTGGATGGGGTAGCGGCGGAGACGTGGTGGTAGAGGAGGATGGGGACATGGGCGCGGCGGATATGGTCGGGGTCGGGGGGGATGGGGTGGCGGAGTTGGGTGGGGGTGGTGGCGATGACGACTTGGGCGTCGTCGGGGCCGAGCTGGAGCTCGGCGGTCCCAGGGGGTGGGAGCACGGCGCCGGTGCGGGGTGGATCGACACGGGATGGATCAGCCGCGAGCGCATTGGCGCGGGGCGGATCGACATGGCGCGCATCGGCGCGGGGCGCGAAGGTCGATCGGTGGATCGGCGCGGCGGGCGCCGACGGGGCGGGCGGCGCGGCGGGTCCGCGGGCGAACAGCGCGAGCAGCGCCGCCGTCGTGATGGCCGCGGATGTGCGCAGCGGTGTGGGCGACGGTGGATGGGCGGTCATCGGTGGGCCTCCATCGCCCCGGCCGATGGATCGTCCCCCTGGCTCGGTCGGTGGGGGATGCGCGGTGTCGGACGGAGCGTGGCATCAGCCTACGCGTGAAACCGCCCGTATTTGCCGCGCTATCCCGCCGTGCGCCCGCCGCGAAACCGTCGCACCCCGCCCGAAACCGTCGCAACCGTCGCAACCGTCGCAGGGCGACGACGAGATCGGTCGTAGCGCCGTCCTTGCTGACGTAGCCAGCGCCGACGCCCTCGATCGAGTCGATGAGGTCGACCGGTCGCATTCGGATGGCAGATCCGAGGTGCCCGTCCCTACCTCACAAAGCCCGTCAGAAATCCTTGCGGGCGCCGCGCGCCACCTCGCGGGCTACTTCGATCCGCAGCGCCTCCTGAATGTCGTGGTGGGGCAGGTTTTCGTCGTACGGGGATATGGCTTCGCGCACGGGATTCTCGATGCCGTTCTGGCCCTCGGTCTCGCCCTCGACGCGCAGGCCGATGCGCCGCGCGAACGCGTCCCACGCCTCCTGTGCCTGGTCGAGGGAGTAGCCGTGTCGCCGTTGGATCGCCCCGACGATCTGTTCCGTGCGGCCTTCCGCCGCCAGAACGTCGTCGTCCGTCAGCTTGCCGAACGCCTCCTTGATCTGGCCCTTGATCTGCGTCCAATCGGCCATGATCGCATGTCCGTTCACGGGGATCTCCTTGGGGTACGTCGAATCAGTTCCGACCCGCTGCCGCGGGCGAACGGCGCCGCCTCACGCCATCGAGCGTTCGAGCGTGCGGTTGGCATGGTAGAGGCGCCGCACCCGCGCCGCCATCGGACGGCGGCGAATCCGGCGGTGGGAAATGGCCGACGCGTTGTCCGTGGCTGTCCTACACGCCGCTTGCAAGGCGACGCGGAATGCGGAGCATCGCCATCCAATCCCATGCGGCTGTGGCGTGGTTGGTGCGGTGGGACCGGCCGTCGCGCTATCCCAGCTCGTGCTCGATCACGTAGCGCACCAGCTCGGCGTTGGTCCGCAGCCCCATCTTTTCGAGCAGGCGGCTGCGGTACGTGCTCACCGTCTTGACGCTGAGGCCGAGCTCGACCGCCAGCTCACCAACGGCCTTGCCCTGGCCGAGGCCGACGAGAACGGTGAACTCGCGGTTGGACAGGCCCTCGTGCGGCGTCGCCGTCGATGTGCCCAGGGCAAGGTCCGCCAACGATTCGGCCACGGCGGCGCTGACGTACTTGCCGCCGTCGAGCACCCGGCGGAGCGCGCCGACGAGCTCGGTCGAGGCGCCGTCCTTGCTGACGTAGCCCGAGGCGCCGTACTTGAGGGCGCGCATGGCGTACTGCATCTCGGGATGCATGCTGAGGATCAGGACCGGCAGTTCGGGACGAAACGCCTTGATCTCACCGAGCAGATCGAGCCCGCTGCGATCCGGCAGCGAGATGTCGAGCACCAGCGCGTCGAACGCCACGTCGCGCACAAGGCGCATCACCTCGTCGCCGGTGCCGGCCTCGTCGATCTCCCAGTGGCCCAACTCGTCCGTCACGATCTGCCGCAAGCCGCGCCGGACCACGGCGTGGTCGTCAGCGATCAGCAGTCTCGTCACTGAGGTCCTCCTCGGTATCGCGTATGTCGGGGGTTTGGAGCGGCAGGACCAACGTCACGGTCGTGCCTTCGCCGGGCTTGCCGACAACGGTGACCGTCCCGCCGAGTTGCAGGGCCCGCTCGCGCATCCCCAGCAAGCCGAGCGAGTGCGGGCCGGCCTGCTCCTCCGCCGTGATCCCGCGCCCGTCGTCGCGGACGACGAGCGTGAGGTTGGCGCCGTCGGTCGCCAACCGCACGTCGATAGATTGGGCCGAGGCGTGGCGAACGACGTTGGCTTTCGCCTCCCTGAGGATCCGGAACGCCGCCGTCGCCAACGCCGGTCCCACCGCGCTCTCGTCGACATCAGCCGACAGTTGATAGCGGATCCCGGACCGCTGCGCAAACTCTTCGAGCTGCCATTCCACCGCCGCGGTAAGCCCAAAATCGTCCAGGACGCTCGGGCGCAGGTCGAAGGCGATGCGGCGGGCTATGCGGATCGTCTCGTCCACGAGGTCCATGGCCGCCGCGAGGCGGGGTTCCGCCCTTTCCGCATCGGCCTTCTGCAGGTGGCGCCGGGCAGCGGCGACGTCCATCTTGACCCCGGTCAACGCCTGCCCGATCTGGTCGTGCACCTCCCGCGAGAGCCGGATGCGCTCCTGTTCGGCGATTTCGAGAAGCTGACGCGAAAGCCGCCGCAGCTCCGTGCGCGACGCCCGCAGCCGTTCGTTCGTCCGCTCGAGAGCGGCCGATCGGCGCGCGACGCGATCCTCGAGATCGGCGTTGATCGCCTGGAGGTCTCGATCGCGCGCTTGGAGCTCGTCGGCCATTTCGTCGAACGTCGCGGCCAGCTGGCCGAGCTCGGTGCCGTCGCGGAATTCGGTCCGCGCCGACCAGTCGCCGGAGGCAAGCTGCTGAGCCACCTTGGAAAGCCGTTCCGCCCGATGGGTGATCATGGCGTCTGTCGTCCACCACGCGAGGCCGAGCGCTATGAGCGCGCCGAGGAGTAGGCCGAGGAGGTTCCGCAGGAGCCGGGCGTCGACGGCTGCAAACAGCGCCTGCTGCGTATAGCTCACATCGATCAGGAGGCTGCCGGTCCCGGAAACCGGTTGGCCGACCGTGGCGAAGGCATGCCAATGGGTGCCGCCGTCCTCGTCGTCGACGGCGGCGGTTCGGACCCCATCGGCACGCATCTTCGTCAAAAGCTCGGTGTTCGTGATCGGACGGCCGATCCATGCCGTCGGGTCAGGGTGCCGCGCCAGCACGATCCCTTCATCGTCCGCCACGACCACGACAACGTCGTCGGGAAGATCGCTGTCCTCGAGGCGCTGATTGAGGACCAACAGGTCGATGCCTGCCGCGACGACAGCTGTGATGTGACCTGTCCGATCGATCACCGGCGCCCCGAACGCGAGGGCCGGTCGGCCGGTCGCGCGGCCCATCTGGAAGCCGCCGATGGAGAACTTGCGCGCCTGGACGGCGCGGATGAAGTACGATCGATCGGCGGCGTTCGAGGACGCCGTGCCCGCACTCCGCGGCGCGGAGCATTGGATGACGCCATCGGCGTCCGAGATGCTGATCCCCAGGTAGTCCTTCTTGCCGGCGATCAGCCGCGCCAGACCGATGTCGCAGCCCTGGGTGTTCGTGATCGGCCGATCCATGAGCGACGTGACGAGCGTGAGAAGCTGTTCGGTCGACCCGACGATGGCCGACTCTTGGTCCGCGATCAGATTGGCCGTGCTCCGCGCCGACTCGAGCGCCCGCTCCACCCCGGCGCGGCGCTCGGCGGCCGCGGACAGGAGGAGCAGGAGGAACGTCGGGACGAGCGCGAGCGCTACCACCAACAGTACGCGCGCGCGAAGGCTATTCAACATGTCGTCTGCCGCCTAGATGACGTTCGAACAGACAGCTGATGACGAGTCACACCTGCCGATGCCGCATTATACAAGGATCAGACGGACAGCAAT
>JBDTSC010000234.1:0-5966 GCA_039931375.1 Ardenticatenales bacterium | reverse complement strand
CGAGAGCGGGAGGCGATCGGATGACGAGGAAACGGTGGCGCGGCGCGGTTTCGGCCGCTCTGTTGGCGATCGTCGCCCTCGGGTTGGTGGTGTTCATTCGCCAACCCGTCACCAACGTCGCCACGCTCCAGGGTCAGGAAACGCCTACAAGCGGGACCGGAACATCCACACCATCGCTGTCATCCGACGACGCGTATCCCGGACCCGATGCCTATCCCGGACCCGATGCCTATCCCGGACCCGATCCCTTCACGATCACGCCCACCATCCCGGCCGTTTGGGCGTATCCGCTGGAGCAGCCGGCGGACGCTGTCGCGCCGCTCGTGATCGCCAAACTCGTTCAGCATGGCCTATTGCCCGTCGAAACCGTGGTCGTTTCGGCGACGAACGTCACGACCAGCCCCCGCCGCGAGATGACGCCAAGGGCGCGGGTCGACGGCGGCGTCGGCTACTTGGTCGATATCGTCGTGTCCGGTCACATTGTCCTGAGCTTTCCGGGCAGCGACGGCGAACCGCACCCCTACGCACAGGTGTGGGTGGATCGGATCACGGGGAATGCCAATGGATTTGGATACAGCGACGACTTGGAGGACTTTGCGGGCGACCGGTGATCGACAGCTTGGAGGGGGCGGCTCGCTGCGCCGGCCCCGGCCGTAGGCCGGCTTCCTTCCCCCCTCCACTAGGCCTACTCTGCCGCGCGTCGCTTGGCCCAAGGAGAACCGCGATGCCCGCGCGCTCGCCCGCAACCGCCTCGTCGGCTCCGCCGGCGGCGACTTCACGGCCTACTGGTACACCGCGGTCTATCCGGGCGCGGCGCCCTTTTTGTTCGTGCTGGGGTGGAACCTGATCGGCGACGGGGTGCGCGATGCGATGGATCCGCGGATGCGGCGACGGGGGAAGTCGACGTAGCGTCGCCCGCCAACCCCCGCCGCCGCGGCCGCGCGACGACGTTCCAATGCGGTGCATCACCCCTTCTTCAGCACCATCGCCAACCATCCTGCCCAGAACACGTTCAGCACGAGGCCCACTATCGCCACCACGAAGATCCACGGCCCTAGGATGCCGCACAGTCCCGCGACGACGTCTAAAATGCCAGAGCGGTGTATTGCACCGTTGCCGACGCGATGGACTAACCGATTGGTGAATAGTGGTGTCAAACCACTTGAATAGGAGCTGTGCATGATCGCACCTTCACCGCTCGTCGCGCGTTCGGTCCTCGTCGCTCTTGTGCTGTGTCTCATTGCTCAGCCCGCTGCATCCAGCGCGGCCGATGTGCCCCTCGAAATCACGCTTTACGACCAGATTGCCCTTTGGCATGGCCGGGGCGAAGCACCCGTGACCATCGCCGTCTTCAGCGGCGACGTCGCGATTGCAAGCGGCGCCTCCAAGAGCAACGCCGCCGGGCTGGCCGTCTTGTACCCGCGTCGGCCGACGGACAGCACGCCCTACGCGCTTCAACCAGGCGACCACGTCGTGATCCGCGAGGATGACGCGACGGCGCTCGACGTCGTGCTCCCCGCCTGGGGCGTCGACGTCGCTGCCGATGCCGACTCCGTCGAAGGCGTCGTCGCGCCTGACGCGCGCGTCATGTTCGAGGTGCTAGCTGAGGATGGCCATTCGGTGGTCGACACCATGTCGGCGCGGGCCGACGGCGCGGGTCACGTCCGGGCCACGAGCGCCGCCATCCGGACCGCCATCCGCGCCGGCGCTGCGGTGCGGGCGACGGTCGACGCGGATCGCGTCCGCTACACGTTTCTCGCGATGGCGCTGACCGTCGCGGTCGATGTGGGCCGCGGGACGATCAGCGGCATGGCCACGCTGGGCTCGACGATTGCAATCACCGACGAGCGGGGCGTGCTGGCCGAGGCGGATCGCCATCGCGTCGTCTTGGGTGCCCTAGGGGTTCAGCGTCTTGGCGAGTGGTCGGTGACGTCGCCGGCCGTGGCAACGCTACTCGCCGGGACGCGGCTGACCGTCGATCGACACGGTCCGATGGGGGCGTCCGAGCAGCGCGGCGGCGAGACCGTGGCGCTCCAGATCGTCTATCGAGTCCGTCAGCAACGGGCGGAGGGGCATGGGCCGCCGGACGCCGACCTCGTGATCGCGATGGGTAAGGGCACCAGGACGATCACGTCCGTTGAAGCCGCGACGGACGCGAACGGCGACTTCGCCGTCGACGTACCCGAAAGCGCGGCGCTCGCGCCAGGTTCGTGGGTCCGCGCGATCTACTCGCCGTCCGCGGCGTTCAGCGTCCAGGCCACCGCGCGATGGGCCGGCCTGTTCGTGCCGGTGTACGGAACCACCGTCCGTGGCGCCGCGGACAGGCCGGACGCGCCTGTGTCGTGCACGCTGTTCGACCCGAGTGGGCGGCTCAAGCTCGAAGCGCGGTCCCGAACGGATTTGAACGGCTCGTTCTACTGCGGTTTCCTCGGACCGTACGGTATGGTGGACCCGGAGCTCGCCCTGATCCAGCCGGGCGACCGAGTCGAAGTCGGCGTCGACCAGGGGGATCCAATCGTCGTTCGCGTTCCGAATTTATCGGCCATCGCCGACGTGGCGCAGAGCGCGATCTCCGGCCGCGGTATCCCCGGCGCGCCGCTTCAGATCGGCTGGCGCCGCGGCCAGCAGACGCATCATCTCGACGGCGCGGCCGAGGCGGACGGGACGTTCGCGGTCTCGCTCGCTGCCGACGGCGGGATCGCGCTTGGCGACAACGGCTCGCTTACGGTGATCGATGACAGCGGCAACCAGTTCGTCCTCGGCTGGAGCGCAGTAAAGCTGACGGTGTGGCTGGGTGGTCAGGAGGGCGACTGGCCGACGTCCGTGGACGGCCACGCGCCGCCAGGCCGGAACGTCGAGGTGACGCTGCTGGACGGTGCCGGGCGGGAAGTCGGCCGCGGCCGAACCCGCACGACGGGCAGCAACCCGAACCCGCTAGACGGGGAACACTGGCTCGTCTTCCTGGCGGACATCGGTGGCGTCCGTTACGACGCAGCGCCCGGTGACCGCGTGCACGTCGTCGCGGGCGATCAGACCGTCGACGTCGTCGTGCCGCCGCTCGTCGCCAACCTCGACGTGGCGGCGCACGCGTTGACCGGGCGCACGATCCCCGATCACACGGTTCTCATCGGCTACGGCCAATCGCATGACTTGACGTCGCTTTCCGTCACGAGCGGCGCCGACGGCTCGTTCGAGGTCAGCGGCGAGGCGTTGAAGGAGGTGCTGTACAACGACGATGTCTGGGTGCAGGTCGACCTCGACGGCCATACGGTCGGTCGAGCGGTGCCCGGACCTGGGCTAGTCGTGGACCTGGACGCCTCGACGATCGGCGGCTGGATGCCGGGCGCGACCGGCGTGACCGGGTCCGTGACGCGGAACGGCCGCGTGTTGTGCGACCTCGCGGCGACGCCTGGCCGGGACGCGACGTTCAGCGCGGGGTGCCGCGCGCCCAACGGCGGTGCGGTAGTGCCGTTGGAAGCAGCCGACGTGATCGCCCTCGACGGCGACCCGCGCGGACACCTTGGCTTCACGCTGCCTACGTTCGAGGTTGGCATCGACTGGACGGACGGATTCGTGCGCGGGACGCTGGATGGGGTGACCCACATCCGCATGGAAGGGACGTCGGGCGTTCTCCGCAACGGTGTAGGGTCATTTCTGGATAACATCGAGCACGACGTGAGCGGCCGCGAGCAGCTGCAGGTGCCGATCCCGTCCTACGCGACGTTCCGCGCCCGGCTCGGCGGCGCCGGCTTCCGGTTCATCGGCACGATGCCCGACGGCAACATGGTCGTCCGCCAGGACTACCTGCCGCTCGCCAACGTCGAGGTCGCCGGCGCGGCCGTTTGCGGGCCGGCGTCACCGGGCAAGCGCGTGCGGATCGAGGTTGCGTCCGGCGGCAATCGGCTGGGCGCCTTCGAGGGTACCGTCGATGCAACGGGTCTCTACAACGGCATCGTGACGGCGTATGGCGACGGCACGCCCGTGCGCATCGCGCCGGGGCAGACGATCACGATGGACGTCGACGGGCGGCCCGCTGGCACGTACACAGTGCCGCCGCTTGACTGGACGATCGGGCGCGGCGTCGCGGCTGACTTCAGCTCGATCGTCGACCGGCTCTCCGGCACGACGGTGCCCGGCGTGGAAGTGTACGGCAAGGCGCCCGTCGGCGACTGCCCGTCGTCCTTGAACTTCGCGGCGAACGTCCCGGCGCCGCCGATGGCCTACTGGGGCTATCTGCGGTCCGGATCTTCTGGCACCTTCTCCTTCGATCTCCTCCCCGGCGTCGCCGGCACCGGCGTCGGCGTCGCGCTTTACACCGACGAAGGTCTGCGCGCCTATCGCAAGCAGCAGGACGTTCGGATCGTGGCATTCCCGGACGAGGGGCGCATCGAAGCTGTCGGGGCGCCACTGGTGGCCGGCACGCTCATCGTCCACCGGGCTGGACTAGACGTCGCCCGCGGCGTCGTTGCGACGGACGCGGCAGGGCTGGCAGTGCTGGCGACGATGCCATCCGGGGTGCGCGTAGGCGATGTGATCAGCGCCACACTCGGCGAGGAGTCGGACGATCTGACGATCGTGCCGCTGTCCGTCGACTTCAGCGCCGCCGCGGGCCTGATCGTCAGCGCCCGAGCGGACACCGCCGTGTCGACCACCTTCGTCCTGCGCGACGGCCGCAGCCTGGTCGTCGAGGGCCGCACGAGTGCGGCGGGCGCCTATCGCCTGACGCCCGGCGACCTCTCAGTGCGCAGCACATGGCGCCTTGACGACGTCGTCTCGGCCCAAGTGACGTTGGCGGTCGAGGACAACGACGTCGAGGTCGTGCGGATCGACACGGGTGGGAATGGTTCCGGACGACAGGGCACGGTGTTCCTGCCAGTAGCGTATCGGCGGCCGCGGGCACGCTGACGAAGGGATCTCGCGATCACTCGCGACCGCCCACCACCCCCTTCACCACCTCCACCACATGCTCCACCGTGAACCCGTACCGCTCCATCACCTCATCCCCCGGCGCCGACGCACCGAAGCCCTCGACGCCGATGATCGCGCCGCCCGGCCCGACGTAGCGCTCCCAGCCGAAGGGCGACGCGGCTTCGACGCTGACTCGGGCCGTCACCGCGGGCGGCAGCACCTCGTGACGATATTCGACCGGTTGCGCCTCGAACAACTCCCACGACGGCATCGACACAACGCGGCCGCGGATGCCGTCGGCGGCGAGCTTGTGGTGCGCGGCGAGCGCGAGCGAGACCTCCGAGCCGGTGGCGATGAGGATGAGATCCGGTAGCCCCTCGCCCGCCGCGTCGACCAGCACGTACGCACCGCGCGCCGTGCCGGCGGCCGGCGCGAGCGATGTGCGGTCCAGGATGGGGAGCTTCTGGCGGGTGAGCACGAGCCCGACCGGCCCGCCCCGGTGCTGCATCGCGAAGCGCCATGCCTCGACGGTCTCGTTGGCGTCGCCCGGGCGGAGGACGATCATGTTCGGCATCGCCCGCAGGCTGGCCAGGTGCTCGACGGGCTGGTGGGTCGGGCCGTCCTCGCCGACCGCCAGGCTGTCGTGGGTCCAGACGTAGATCGCGTGGGCCTTGCTCAGCGCGGCCAGGCGGATGCTCGGGCGCATGTAGTCCGAGAACGTCAGGAACGTCGCGCCGTACGGGATCACGCCGCCGTGGTGGGCCATGCCGGTGAGGATCGCCGTCATCGCGTGCTCGCGGATCCCGAAGTGGATGTTGCGGCCCGCGTAGCCCCACACGCCGCCCGCCGCGCCCTGCGTCGGCGGCGTCTGGCCGTCCTCGGGCACGTCGGGGCTCTGGAAATCGCCCTTGCCCTTCAGCATCGTGCGCGTGGACGGGTCGAGGTCGGCGGAGCCGCCGATGAGGTTCCGCACGGTCTCGGCCAGCGCCGCCATCACCTTGCCGCCGGCGTCGCGGGTGGCCATCGCGCCGTCGGCGGGCGTGAACACGGGCAGCGCG
>JBDTSC010000233.1:0-5973 GCA_039931375.1 Ardenticatenales bacterium | reverse complement strand
GGCCTGCCGTATGGGGGCGACGCGCTCGACTGGGACCTGTTGCGGCGGCTCTCCGATGTCCGCGGCGTGAGCGGCGACGAGGGGCGGGTGCGCGATCTGCTGGCCGCGCACGTCGAGCCGCATGTGGACCGGCTCTGGACGGACGACATCGGGAACCTGTACGCGGCCAAGCGGGGCGAAGGAGCCCAGGACCGGGTCGGCGGATCGGTAGGAGATCGGTTGCCGTCGGGACCGGTCATGCTGTGCGCGCACCTCGACGAGGTCGGATTGATCGTGACGGACGTGGACGCCGACGGGATGGTGCGGTTCGCGGCCGTCGGCGGCGTGCTCAGCGCGTCCGTCGTCGGCCAGCGGGTGGCGGTCGGGCCGGACGGGATGCCGGGCGTCATCGGCCTGCCGCCGGCGCACGCGACGGCGGAGGCGGCGCGCGGCCGGCTGCCGGCGCTGGCCGAGCTGCGGATCGACCTGGGCGTGACGACGCGCGATGCGGCGCTCGATCGCGTCGGGATCGGCGACGCCGTCGTCTGGGACACGGCGGTCGTCGACCTCGGGCCGACGCTGCTCGGCAAGGCGTTCGACGACCGCGCCGGCTGTTGGGCGCTGGCGATGCTCCTCGAACGGCGCTTTCCGGTAGATGTTGTGGCCGTGTGGTCGGTGCAAGAGGAGACGGGCCTGCGCGGCGCGGGGATCGCGGCACATCGGCTCCGCCCTTCGGCCGCGATCGTCCTCGAATGCGGCACGACGGACGATACGCCCAAGGAACGCGACGAGACGCCGGTCATGCGCGTGGGCGATGGGCCGGCGATCACCGTCGTGGACGCGGTGATGGTGGCCGATGAGCGGCTGGTCGCGCACCTCGTCGCCTCCGCCGCACGGGCCGGCGTGCGACACCAGATCCGCGCGCCCAAGGGCGGCGGCACGGACGGCGGGCGGATCCACCTCGCGCGGGAAGGCGTGCCGACCGCGGTTGTCTCGGCGCCGTGCCGCTACCTGCACGGGCCGTTGGCGCTCGTGTCCAAGCACGACCTGGCGGGCGTCGTCGCGCTCGTGCGCGCGGCGCTCGACGCGTGGCCGGACGCTGCGCGCGCCCTGGAGGTTCATCGATGAGCACCCCCCAACCGCTGGACCGACGGCCGGACAGCCTCGTGTTCGACGCCCTGGCCACGTTTGTCCCCGCCTGGGGACCGAGCGGCCGCGAAGGCGCGGTGCGCGAGGCGATCGTCCACTGGCTAGCGGCCCACGCGCCGGGCGTCCAGATCGTCCGCGTCGACGCGCTCGGCAACCTGATCACGCGCGTCGCGCCCGCCGCTGGTGCGCCAGCGACGGACGACAGAGCGCCGCGGCTCTTGCTGGCAGCGCACATGGACGAGATCGGCTGCATCGCCACCCACGTCGACGGCGCGGGGTTCGTCCGCTTCAACGCGGTCGGCGGCCTGCCGATCGCGGATCTCGTCGGCACGCGGGTGCGGTTCGCGGACGGGGTAGAGGGCACGGTCGGGATCGAGGCGTCCGCCCGCAAGGCGCAGCCGGCGCCCGCGCCGACGCTGGACGCGCTGTACATCGATGTCGGCGCGTCCAGCCGGGAGGACTGCCCGGTGCGCGTCGGCGACGCGGCGACGTACGGCGGCGGCCTGACGCTCCTGGCCGGCGGACGGCGGGCGATCGCCCACAACATGGACAACCGGGCGGGCTGCGCGGCGGTGGCGGAGGCGTTGCGCCGGATCTCGCTCGCTCCGGGGGCAGCCGAGGTCTGGGGGGTCTTCACCGTGCAGGAGGAGATAGGACTGCGCGGCGCCCGCACGGTCGGCTTCGGCGTCCCGGCCGACGTCGCGTTGGCCGTGGACATCACGGGCTCGGGCGATCTGCCCGGCGGGCCGCCGCTGGCGCTGGCGCTCGGGCAGGGCGCGGCGATCAAGATCTGCGACGGCGGCATGATCAGCCATCGCGGCGTCGTGGCGTGGCTGACGGAGCTGGCGGGGCGGCACGGCATCCCGTCGCAGCCCGAGGTGCTGCCGGGCGGGACGACGGACGCAGCGGCGCTGCAGGTGTCGGGGGCGGGCGTGCCGTCCGGGGCGGTGAGCATTCCGACACGGCACGCGCACCGGCCGGGGCAGATCATCGACCTGGGGGATCTGGAGGCGACCGCGGCGCTGCTCGCTGCCGCCGGTGTCGCCGGCGCTGGACCGCTGGCCGGCACGTGGTATACTCCGCAAGATTGAAATTCGGACAGACCAAAGAAGCGTGCCGGCCGAGGGCCGGCGCCATCGCGTGCGGAGGACCCTTCAGGCTATGTCGATCACGCAGGAAAAGAAGCAAGCGCTCATCGCCGAGCACCGGAGTGATGAGTACGATGTCGGTTCGCCGGCGGTGCAGATCGCGATCATGACCGAGCGCATCCGCAATCTCACCGAGCACGCCAAGCGCAACAAGCACGACCAGAACTCCAAGCGCGGTCTGCTTCGTCTCGTCGGCCATCGCAAGCGGATGATGCGCTACTTGAACCGCACGGACCACGCGGCCTACCGCGCGCTCATCGCCAACCTCGGCATCCGCGGCTAAGCGCTCGAGCTTCCGCGATGCACCGGGCGCCCACGCGATCCAGCAGTGCGGCGCCGGCGCTTCCACGCACACGTTCGCTGTGAGGGCGCTACGGCCTCAGGAATTGGGGGCTGCCCCGTCTTCCGCTCCGCCGGCGGCGGGCGGGGCAGCCCCCAGCTCCTGATGACCGGCGCCCGCCGTCCATCGGGAAGGAACCGAAAACCCCATGTCCAACCGACCACAACCCATGTCGCCGGACGATCTGTCCGGCCCAGCCCCCGTCCTGCGACGCGTCGAGTCCGAAGAGCGCGTCTACACGTGTGATGTCGGCGGCCGCACGTTCACGTTCAAGACCGGCAAGCTGGCGCCCTTGGCCGGCGGCGCGGTGACGTGCCAGATCGGCGAGTCGATCGTCCTGGCGACCGCGACGACGAGCAAGGGCGTCCGCGACATCGACTTCATGCCGTTGTCCGTCGAGTTCGATGAGAAGATGTACGCCGCCGGGAAGATCCCGGGCTCGTTCTTCCGCCGCGAGGGCCGCCCGAGCGAGACGGCGATCCTCACGGCGCGCCTGATCGACCGCCCGCTGCGCCCGCTGTTCCCCGAGGGGATGCGCAACGACGTCCAGATCATCACGTCCTCGCTGTCCAGCGACGGCGTGCACTACCTGGACATCCCGGCGATGAACGCCGCCTCCGCCGCCCTCATGGTCAGCGACGTGCCGTTCCCCGAGCCGATCGCCGGCGTCCGCGTCGGCATGGTCGACGGAACGCTCGTGATGAACCCGACCACCGAGGAGATGGAGAAGAGCACGCTCGACCTCCGTCTGGCCGCCACGCGCGACGCCATCCTGATGGTCGAGTGCGGCGCCGCCGAGGTGGACGAGGAGACGATGCTCGGCGCGATCCGGGCCGGGCACGCGGCGATCCAGCCGTTGTTCGAGCTGCAGAACCGGATGCGCGCCGATGTCGGCAAGGCCAAGGCGAGCGTTCACCTGGACGCCCCGCCCGAAGCGCTCGAGGCGGACTGCCAGGCCGTCTGCCGCGCCGCGCTCGACCGGATCGTGGCCGACGCGTCGCTTCAAAAGGACGAGCGCAGCGAGCGGATCGACGAGGTGCAGGCGGGGTGGCAGGCGGCGTACCTGCCGGGCGAGGACGGCGCGGCGCCGGCCAAGCTGGGCGCCGACGGCAAGCCGTACATGCCCAAGCACATCAAGTCCGCCTTCAAGCACGCGCTATCCAGCGCCGTGCGCGAGCGCATCCTGGCCGAGGGCATTCGCCCGGACGGCCGCCATCCGCGCGAGATCCGGCCGCTGAGCGCTGAGGTCGGCCTCATCCCGCGCACCCACGGCTCCGCGCTCTTCCAGCGCGGCGAGACCCAGGTCATGTCGCTGGCGACGCTCGGCACGGTCGGCGAGGGCCAGAAGTTGGACTCGCTGCGGCCCGAAACGCTCAAGCGCTGGATGCACCACTACAACTTCCCGCCGTTCTCGACCGGTGAGACGTGGCCGATGCGCGGCCCGC
The DNA here is from genome assembly GCA_039931375.1 of Ardenticatenales bacterium. GTDB lineage: Bacteria > Chloroflexota > Anaerolineae > Epilineales > Epilineaceae > Avedoeria. The sequence continues at coordinate 1,912 of JBDTSC010000233.1, read as the reverse complement.
GCCGGCGCGAGATCGGCCACGGCGCGCTCGTCGAGACGGCCCTCAAGTACGTTCTCCCCGGCGACGACGTGTTCCCGTACACGATCCGCGTCGTCAGCGAGTGCCTCGCGTCGAACGGCTCGACGTCGCAGGCGTCCGTGTGCGCTTCGACGCTGGCCCTCATGGACGCCGGCGTGCCGCTGAAGGCGCCCGTCGCCGGCATCGCCATGGGGTTGATCAGCGATCCCAAGGGCGGCCGGCACGTCGTCCTCACCGACATCCAGGGCATGGAGGACCACCTCGGCGACATGGACTTCAAGGTCGCCGGGACGGCGGACGGGATCACGGCGCTGCAGATGGACATCAAGATCGGCGGCATCCCGGACAGCGTGCTGCGCCAGGCGCTGGCCCAGGCGCGCGAGGCCCGCTTGCTCATCCTGGGCCTGATGAAGGACACGCTGCCCGCGCCGCGCAGCGAGATGTCGAAGTACGCGCCGCGGATCATGACCCTCAAGATCCCGGCCGATTCGATCGGCAAGCTGATCGGTCCGGGCGGCAAGAACGTCCGGATGATCGAAGAGCAGACGGGCGTCAAGGTCGATATCCAAAACGACGGCACGGTGTACGTCGCCTCGAGCGACGGCGACGCGGCCGAGCGGGCGCGCGGCATCATCGAAGGCCTGACGGCCGGTCCGCAGCTCGGGGCGATCTACACCGGTTCGGTGAACCGGATCACGGACTTCGGCTGCTTCGTCGAGCTCATGCCGGGCGTCGACGGGATGGTCCACATCTCGCAGCTCTCCAACGAGCGCGTCGCGACGGTGCAGGACGAGGTCCAGTTGGGCGATGAGGTCACCGTGATGGTGACGGACGTCGCGGACGGCAAAGTGCGTCTTTCGCGGCGGGCGGTCATCGAAGGCTGGTCGCTCGAGGAGGCGCGCGCGAACGACGGCGGCGGCGGCAGCCGGGGCGGCTCGCGCGGCGGACCGCCGCGCGGCGGCGGCTACGGGGATCGCGGCGGTGACCGCGGCGGCGATCGTGGTGGCGACCGGGGCGGCGACCGCCCACGCTACGGCGGCCGAGGCTAAGGCGCCGCGTCCGGCGCCGATCAAATTTCGGGACCCTTACCGCGCCCGCACCGCAAACGTCACAGCGGTGCGGGCGCGGGCGTTGTATGCAGCAGCACCCTAGGGAGGACTCACTTATGAAGCGACCGTTCAAGGCACTCACCGCACCGGCCCTGCTGGCCACCACGTTGACCATCTTGGGCGCGGCCACGAGCGCCGCCCCCGCTGCGGCCGCCGCGCCGCCCGTCGCCGCGCAGGCGCAGGCGAACATGACGACGGTCGCGTCCGTGCAGCCGGACGCGTGGTCGAGCGAAGGGCTGGCGCCGGGCCGGCTCAGCGTGATCGTCCACATGCAAGGCGATCCTGTGTGGCGGCTCGACGTCGCCGCGCAGAAGGCCACGGGCCATGCGCTCGGCCGCGACCGCCTGCGGGCCGCGCGGCGCGACATCGCCCGCCGCCAGGCGCCGGCGGTGCGCGCGGTGGAAGCGATCGGCGGCCAAGTCGTCGGCCAGTTCCAGAGCACGATGAACGCGTTGCAGGTCCACTGCACGCCCGAGCAGCTCGCGCGCATCGCCAAGCTGCCCGGCGTGGCGGCGATCGCCAAGGCGCCGATCCATACGGTCGACAACAAGGACGTCGGACCGTGGACGGGCGCGACCAAGGTCGCCTCCCTCCTCGGGTGGGACGGCAAGGACAGCACGATCGCGATCATCGACACCGGCATCGACTACACGCACAAGGACTTCGGCGGGTCGGGTGACCCGGCCGAGTTCGCGGCGAACGACCCCAACATCGTCGAAGAGGGCACGTTCCCGACGGCCAAGGTCATCGGCGGCTACGACCTGGCGGGGCAGTACTACTCGCCG
>JBDTSC010000232.1:0-5976 GCA_039931375.1 Ardenticatenales bacterium | reverse complement strand
TCCCCCCACAGGAGCCCTCAATGACCACCCTGCCCAGTGCCCCCCTGCCCAGTGCCCCCCTGCCCAGTGCCACCCTGCCCCGTGTCGTCCTGCGGCTCGACCGCGACAAGCCCGTCCGCCAACGACACCCGTGGATCTTCTCCGGGGCCATCGACCGCGTGGAGGGCGCCCCCGAGCGCGGCGCCGTCACGGATGTCTTCGACGCCGACGGAGCGTGGCTCGCGCGGGGTCACTTCAGCGGCGCGTCGCAGATCCGGGTGCGGATCATGACGTGGGAGGAAGCGGAGCCGCTGGACGCGGAGGCGTGGCGCTGGCGGCTGGCGCGGGCGGTGGCCCTCCGCGCCCGCCTGGGCCTCATGGCGGACCCGGACGGCGCGTGCCGCCTGGTGCACGCGGAGTCCGACGGCCTGCCGGGGCTGATCGTCGATCGGTACGGGCCGTGGCTCGTTCTACAAGCGCTCTCCGCCGGCGCCGACACGGCGCGTGAGACCATCGTCCCGCTGCTGGCCGAGGTGGTCGCGGCCCACGTTCCGGTGCGCGGGATCTACGAGCGGAGCACGGACGATGTGCGCGACAAGGAAGACCTCGCGCCCGTCGCGGGGCCGCTGTGGGGCGATGCGCCGCCGGAGAGCGTGACGGTCCGCGAGCCGGGCGTGGCAGGGCCGGTGGAATATGACGTCGACCTCGCCGGCGGCCACAAGACGGGCGCCTACCTGGACCAGGCCGCGAACCGCCGCACCGTCGCCGGCTGGTGCGCGGGCGCGGACGTGCTGAACGCGTTCAGCTACACCGGCGGCTTCGCGCTGCACGCCCTGGCCGCCGGCGCCCGCCACGTGATCAACGTCGACAGCTCCGGCCCCGCCCTGGCGCAGGCCGCGGCGGCGGCGGTACGCGCGGGGTGGACGGTCGACGTGGGGCGGGAGGACGCGATGGACGATGAGGGCGGCGCGGTCGACGTTGAGCCCGCTGCTGAGCCCGACGGCGCGCCGGCATCGCCTCGCATGACGAACGTCGAGGCGAACGTGTTCGGCTACCTGCGCGCCTGCCGCGCGGCGGGGCGGACGTTCGACGTGGTCATCCTGGATCCGCCCAAGTTCGTGCACCACGCGGGGCAGGTGGACAAGGCGGCGCGGGCGTACAAGGACATGATGTTCGTCGGGCTGCAGGTGCTGCGGCCGGGCGGGATCCTGGCGGCGTTCTCGTGCAGCGGGCTCCTGACGCCCGACCTGTTCCAGAAGATCGCCTTCGCGGCGGCCACGGACGCACAGCGCGACGCGCAGATCCTGCTGCGGCTGGAGCAGTCGGGGGACCATCCGGTGCGGCTGTGCTTTCCGGAGGGGGCGTACTTGAAGGGGTTGCTCTGCCGGGTGATGCCGGAGCGGGGGGAGAGCGACTGAGGGCGTTCGCGGGCTGCGCCAGAATGCGTTCGCCCTGTTACCGCCGTCAACCGCTCCCTTCACCGTGCTATAATCCCCGAACGCCTGTTCGACGCCGCGCCCCCTCGCGGCCGAATCCCACCCGCCAGCGGAGTGATCGTGGCCGCTCGCAAGCCCGCCGCCCGAAACGCCGCGCCGCGCCCCGCCGCGGCCCGGACGCGCGCCGGCACGTCGCGGCAGCCGGCGAGGTCCAGCACCCTGCGCCGCTTGTCCCCCGCCCGCCGTCGCGAGGTCGTCGGCTCCCTGCTCGTGATCGTCGGCGTCGTGACGCTGGTCATGCTGATCAGCCCCAAGGACGCCGTCGGCGCGATCGGGAGCGGCTGGCTGCGCGCGCTGCGGGGTGCGTTCGGTTGGGGGTACATCGTCTTCCCGTGGCTGGTGGGGGCGCTCGGGGCGTGGCTCGTGTTGGACGCCGTGGACGGCCGCGCTGACGTGCGCGCATCGCGGCCGATGGCCAGCGCCGTGACGTTCGTCCTGGCTCTGGCCGCGCTGCATCTCATGTTGACGATAGGCGCCGCGCGCGCGGATCTGGAAGGGGAGCTTGGCGTGCTCGCACGTTTGGCGCGGGATGGCTCGGGCGGCGGCTGGGTCGGCTACGCGTTCGCGTACGGCCTCGCGCGCAACCTGGGCGCGGTCGCGGCGCTGGCGGCGTTGGCGGTGGCGCTTGTCTTCAGCGTGAGCGTCGCCCTGGGCCACACGATGCGCCAGACGCTGGACGGTCTCGGGTCCGGGCTGGTGGCGCTCGTTCGACTGTGCGCGCCGATCCTATCGCCCGTAGCCGCTGTGCTGCCGGTCGGGCTGCGCAGGCGGGCGCGCGTCTGGCTGCGCTCAGGCGGCGGGGCGGCCGACGGCGCGGACGACGATCCGTACTGGGACGATGGTGGCGCCGGCTACGTCAATGTCTCGCCCGCCGCGACCGCCAGCGGCGCCTGGGCGACGCCGGGGGCGCCGGTGGGCGTCGCGGGCGTCGCCGACGCGGTCGATGGGGCCGGCGGGGTCGCCGCGGGCGAGGCGACTTTGGCGGCGACGCCGGACCCGCGCATGTCGGACGCGGGCGTCGATCGGCACGGCCCGGCGCCGGACGTGGCGCCGTACCCGGGCATGGCACGGGCCACGTCCAAGCCGGACTGGGTGCTGCCGCGGATCCCCGACATCTTCGACGAGGTGGCCGAGGGCGGCGCGGCGATGCCGGACGACGCCGAAGCGCAGGCGCACACGATCGAGCAGACGCTGGCCGACTTTGGCATTCCGGTGAAGGTCGTGCAGATCAACCGCGGGCCGCGGATCACGCAGTTCGGCCTCGAGCCCGGCGTGATCGAGCGCAAGGGCGAGCGGATCCGGGTGAAGGTGAGCCGCATCGTCGCGCTCCAAAACGACCTGGCGCTGGCGCTGGCCGCGGCGCCGATCCGCGTCCAGGCGCCGGTGCCGGGACGGCCGTACGTCGGGATCGAGGTGCCGAACAAGGCCGAGGACGTCGTCTCGTTGCGCTCGATCATCGAGAGCGACGCGTTCAAGAAGGTGGCCGACAAGGGCGCGTTGCCGATCGGCCTTGGCCGCGACATCAGCGGCAAACCCGTGGCGGCCGATCTGGCGAAGATGCCGCATTTGCTGATCGCCGGCGCGACGGGCGCGGGCAAGAGCGTGGCGATCAACACGCTGATCTGCTCGCTCCTCATGACGCACACGCCCGAGACGCTGAAGCTGGTGCTGGTCGACCCGAAGCGCGTCGAGCTCGTGGGCTACCGCGGCCTGCCGCACCTGGCCGCGCCCGTCGTGGTGGAGGTCGAGCGCGTCGTCGGGGTGCTGCAGTGGGCGGTGCGCGAGATGGAGCGGCGGTATAAGTCGTTCGCGGAGGCTGGCGCGCGGAACATCGAGACGTGGAACCAGATGGAAGCGGCGGCGGGGCGCGCGACGCTGCCGTATCTGGTGATCGTCATCGACGAGCTGGCCGACCTGATGATGGTGGCGCCCGACGAGGCCGAGCGCCTGATCACGCGCCTGGCGCAGCTGGCGCGCGCCACGGGCATGCACCTCGTGCTAGCCACGCAGCGCCCGAGCGTGGATGTCGTGACGGGCCTGATCAAGGCCAACTTCCCGGCCCGCATCGCGTTCGCGGTGTCCAGCAGCATCGATTCGCGCGTGATCCTGGACAGCGTGGGGGCCGACAAGCTGCTCGGGCGCGGCGACATGCTCTACATGGCGGCCGATTCCAGCAAGCTGCAGCGCATCCAAGGCTGCTACTTGAGCGACGCCGAGATCGAGCGCCTGGGCCACCACTGGAAGTACTCCGCCCGCCCGAGCGCCAGCCCGGACGAGCCCGCGCCGGACATGAGCATGACGCTCGGGATCCCGGACCCGCTGATCCAACCCGACCTGTGGGACGCGATGCTGGCCGCCGGCACGGACCGCACTGAGATCGCCGAGCAGCGCGACGAGCTGTGGCAAGAGGCGGTCGCCCTGATCGCCCAGCACCGCACCGCCAGCACGAGCTTCCTGCAGCGCAAGCTGCGCATCGGCTACACCCGCGCCGCCCGGCTGCTCGATGAGCTGGAAGCCGCCGGCCACGTCGGGCCGGCGCACGGGAGCGCGGGGCGCGAGGTGCACGTGGTGGCGGAGACGGACGACGGCCATGCGCCAGCCGAAGACGGCGACGGGCGCGGCGACGACGACGGTGGATGGCGGATCGGATGATGCGTGCACGGCCGGCTTGGTCGGCTGCTACCGCAGGTGTCGCGCGCACGGCATGGTGGTGGGTCGGAGTCATTGCTGCGGCCATCGTCATCGGGATGCCATTGGCGTATTCAGCCACGAGTGTTAGGGTACCGGCGGCACGGGCGTCGTGGACGGACCCAACCGACCTCGTGTTTGTCACGGAAGATCTGGCCGCCGATATGCCGGGCTGTGACGCTATCTCGGTACTTAATGTTGTCGACGGCTCGATCGTCCATCGCGGCGCCACGCATGTCTCGCCAGGACGCCTGGCCGTCAACTCGAAGCTCAGCACAGGCCTAGCCACGTTGGCCAATGGTTGGGGTGGTGGTTTGGGGGGTGGCGACGTGGCCCAATGTGCGCCTGCCCTTGTGGCTCTAGAATTGAGCTCGCCGCAACATGCAGACCCGCGCTCGCTTAGGATTACGGGCGCGATGAAATTTGCTACGCATGGTGGTGTGACGTTCATGCCGGACGACACGTTCGTGGTAGCGGAAGCCAATTATTTGGCCAGCGATTGTCGGCGGACGCAACTGAAAGCACGCCCGCCGTATTTCATTTCGCGCGGCCGGTTGGTGAACGACGATCCCGCCCACCCATCCGGCGTGGAGGTGCTCGATCAGACGCCTGTCGACGACCTGGCCATCGACATTTTCTACAGTAGCGTCGCCGATCGTCTCGTGGCGGCGCTTGCGAATGGAACCGTCGTGACGTTGGATCCGCGGACGATGCGCCTGATCGACTCGCCCATCGTTGGGGGGTCGACGGGTATGCAAGTCTTTGCACCGTCGGATGAGGGACATCGTGCCGGCGCGCTGCACGCCACGATGTCCCCCGATGGTGGCCAGGTCGTGATGAACGGCATGCGGGATGGAAGCATGCTGATCTTCGATCTCGAACGACGAACGTCCCGCCGCGAGCCGATTGGTGACCCGGTTTCGTTCGTCGGCGGTGTTGCGTGGAACGCGGGTTGGGTCAATCGGGGCCTGCTGGCCGTCCACCTCGTCGACTCGATCGGGATCTTCCGGATCGAAGAAGACGGAGTGCTTACGGAACGCGCGCGAATCGCAATTCCACCGCCCTATGGATCCGAGAGACTTCGATCTGAACTGCTCGACGGCGGTGAGACGGGGCCGATGTTCACCGTAGCTTGGAGCGCGAGCGGTGAACACGTGATCGCGGCGTCCAGTGCGGATGCAGCGGAGTTCGTGGTGATCGGGGTGGCGGACGAGGGCCGGAGTCTGGCGATTCAACGATTTCTGACGGCCTGCCCCGACTTGAACAACTTTCCGAATGACATTTGGACTGCAAATGGCCTGGTGGTGACACCGTCTCCAACGCCAACGTTCACGCCAACGTCAACTCAGACGCCGTTGCCCTCCGACACCGCCACTCCGACGACGGAACGAACGGCGACGCCCAGTGCCGTGCCAACCGTGAACGAGCGCCCCATCTACCTCCCCCTCACCCTTCGCGAGCACTGCACCCCCGACCAGCAACGCCTCGACATCGCCCTCGTCCTCGACGCCAGCACGTCGATGCTAGAGCGGACGTCCGCGGGACGGACGAAGCTTGAGGCGGCCACGGAGGCGGCCCGCGTGCTGCTCGACCTGCTCCAACTGGACACGGTGAACGGCGCCAGCGGCGACGGCGACCAAGCCGCGCTCATCGCGTTCAACGCCGACACGGCGCTGCTCCAGCCGTTCACGAACGTCCGAGCCGACCTCGACGCCGCCCTCGGGCGCATCGCCGTCGCGCAACAGACGCGCATCGACCTCGGCATCCAGGCGGCCGCCGACGAGCTGGCGAGTGCACGCCACGCCGCCGGCCA
>JBDTSC010000231.1:0-5978 GCA_039931375.1 Ardenticatenales bacterium | reverse complement strand
CCTGATCGCCAGCCCGACGAACACGACGCGCCACTACTTCATCGCGGACTTGGCGACGCCCAATGCCGAACCGACGAAAGTCTACGCCGGCAACGCCTATCCGTCGGGCGTCGTCTACAACGGCGGGACGCTCGTCGGCACATTCCTGGACATCACGGACCCCGGCGAGCTGCGCTACGGCGTATGGGACGAGGCCAAGGGCCCGGTGACAACGCTCAACACCGTCACGGACCTCAACGCCGGCCCACGCGACGCGGCCGGCCTGGCGTACGAGGTCGTCGCCTACACGACGTCCGCCGGCGTCAGCGTCGAAGGGCTGTACGTGTACCCCAAGAACTGGACGCTCACCCCGCCCACGGCGCGCCCGATGATCGTCTGGCAGGCCGGCGGCCCGGGCGGGCAGATGACGAACACGTGGGGCACGTCCGTCGAGAGCCCGTATTCGATGCTCCCGTCCTACGGCATCCCGGTGTTCGTCGTCAACGGCTCCGGCCGCACCTCGAACGGCGCCGCGTTCTACTCCGCCATGGCCGATGACCGCAACTACGGCCAGCGCGACATCCGCGACGTGAAGGAAGGCGTCGACGCCCTGATCGCCAAGGGGTACGTCGATCCGAAGGCCGTCGGCGTGACGGGCTGTTCGTACGGTGGCTACTTCACGCTGCAGAGCATCGCCGAGCTGCCCGGCTATTACGCCGCGGCGAACGCGCAGTGCTCGCTCAACGACATGATGTACGAGTTCAACTTCGGCTGGTCGCCGTTCCTGGCCTACCTGATCGGCAACTCGCCGACGGGCGACCCGCAGGAGTTCGTGCGGGACTCGCCGACGTACAACATGGGCAAGGTGACGACGCCGCTCCTGCTGTTCCACGGCACGTACGACTTCCTGTTCTTCGAGACGATCACGAACATCCACGACCAGCTCACGTTGCGCGGCGTCCCGGCCCGCTACTTCCGCGGCATCGGTTACGGCCACGGCATCGGCAACATCCAAGGCGTGCCGAATTCCGGCGCGAAGGGCCAGCGAGCCGCATTCCAGCTGCAGCTCGAGTGGTTCCGGCAGTACCTGCCCGGCGCCGCGTCGCCGTCGTTGTTCCGCTCGATCCAGGACCGCCTCCGTCCGATGCTGCCGCCGATCATCGGCCGGCCGGCGCCCAGCACGGGGGAGGTGCGCTAGATGGCCACGCGACGTTCCTTCGCCACGCACCAGTCCGCCGACGCCGCCGACACCGTCCGCGCCGGCCGCGCCGCCCGCCCGCGACGCAGCCTCGCGCTTCGCCTCGCCGTCGCGAGCGCGCTGCTCGCGCTGGCGGGCGCGCGCGCGCTGCCCGCGTACGCGGAGATCATCGACTTCGATCCGGCCGCCGACGTCGTCCCCGACCTCGTCACGCCGGACGAGCGCAGCCTGCTCAGCACGGCGACGACAATCGACTACCCGTATTTCCTGTCCGAGCCGAACCCGGGCGGGACGCTCAGCCTGGCGTTCGTCCAGACCGAGCCCGTGTTCATCGATCTCGCGAACGGCGATCAGACCCCGTTCGACGTGATGCCGCCGAGCTTTGGGCCGGGGCCGGAGGGCGTCCAGTTCAGTCGCCTTGGCCTGCGATGGCTGGACGACGCGACGCTGGAAGCGATGGTCCTGCGCATCGAGAGCCACGGCGAGGACATGCCGCCGACGTTCAGCGTCGAGCGCGTCGCGATCAACGCCGCGGACGGCACATGGGCCAGCGAGCCGGTGCCGGCGCTGACGGACGTCGCACAGCAGATCCAGTCGTTCAGCCCGGACCTGTCGCGCGCGCTCATCCTGAAGCCCGAGCAGGGCGGCTCGATGCCGAACAGCGTCAAGATCACCCTCGGCGCCACGCCCTTCACCGCGCCGGACGGCCGCTCCAAGCTGCCCGAGGGCCTGCCCGGCGTGCGCCCGGCCAACGAGCTGGGCGTCGAGTACCTGCAGCAAGCCGCCTTCACGTACACCGTCGTCGACGCCGCGACGGGCGACGAGACGCCGCTCGACCTACACCTGCCCGCGGACACCACCGCTGGCCGCATCGCCTGGCGTCCGGACGGCCAGCGCCTCGCGCTGGGCACGCGCACGATGCCCGACTGGGACGGCGACCGCCAGCGCGACAACACGCCGCCGGCGCAGGGGCTGCCGAACCTGGGCAGCATCAACGTCCGCGAGGCGCTGGGCCTGGTGAAGCCCGAGGACAACCCGCTGCTCACCGGCACGGCGATCCACATCCTGGACACGACGACGGGCCAGCTGGTGAAGCGTCTGCAGAACGCGGACTTCCCGCAGGGCCTGTTCAGCAACCTCCAGTTCGCGCCCGACGGCCAGCGCGCGCTCCTCACGATCGTGAAGCGCAGCGACTTGGACGATCGCACGTACCCGACCTACGACTACCCGACCGGGATCGAACTGGACGTCCTGGACGCGCAGTTCGCGGTCGCCCGCACGATCACCGGCGAGGGCCTCGACAACCTCGGCACGAGCGCCACATGGGTGGGCGATACGACGTTGATCATCGATCGCCCCGCGGAGCTGAACCGGCTGTACCTCAGCTACGACGTCACGACGGGCCAGAGCACGACGTGGTGGGATCAGCCGGGCGCGGCCTACCAGTCCTTCATCCGCCCGCACGGCGCCGCGATGCTCTTCACCCGCGTCGACGCGCCGCCCGAGCTCGTGGCGTGGGGCGACCTCGCGGCGGACGCGGAGCTGCCCGCGCCCGAGAACGACGCCCGGCTCCTCACCGAGGTGAACCCGGACGCGGGCGAGCTGGCGGCGGAGCTGCGCACGGAACCCGTCTCGTGGACCACGTCGAACGGCCGGCGCATGAGCGGCGTGATCGTCCATCGCGCGGCGGATGCCTGGCCGCCGGCCAAGCCGGGGCCGCTGGTCGTCTGGCAGCAGGGCGGCCCAGGCGGGCAGATGACGAACGACTATGGCGGCAGCGTCGAGTCGCCGTACTCCGTCCTGCCGCACTTCGGCCTGCCGGTCTTCATCGCGAACGCGGCCGGTCGGAGCGTCCAGGATGCGCAGTTCTTCGGCGACATGGCCGAGGGCCGCAACTTCGGCCAGCTGGACATCGCCCAGATCAAAGAGGGCGTCGAGTCGCTGTCGAGGGCGCGGCTGGTCGATCCGCGGCGGGTCGGGATCACGGGCTGCTCGTACGGCGGCTACTTCACCCTCCAGAGCCTGCGGACGTACCCCGACTTCTACGCCGCCGGCAACGCGCAGTGCTCCCTCACGGACCTGACCGAGGAGTTCACGTTCGGCTACACGCCGTTCATCGCCTACCTCATGGGCCGCACGCCGTTCGTCGACCCGCAGGAATACCTGAAGGACTCGCCGTTCTACGGCACGAAGGACATCACGGCGCCGTCGCTCCTCTTCCAGGGCACGGACGACTTCCTGCCGGTGCCGCTGATGGCGAACATCCACGACCAGCTCGAAGCGAACGGCACCGAGGTGACCTTCCTGCGGGTGGAAGGTGAGGGCCACGGCTTCGGGAACCCGCACAGCCAGGCCTACGCCGGGCAACTGCAGCTCGAGTTCTTCCGCAAGCATCTGCTGCGCGAGCTGCCCGACCTGCCCGAGCCGCCGCACGGCGGCACGATCTACCTGCCGGCGGTCGTGCGCAACTTCGACGCGGCCGAGGCGCCGACGCGCTGACGCCGCGCGGCGACCCGTCATCGATCACGCGGGCCCCGGGGATTCCCTTCCCCGGGGCCTGCCTCGTTCGGTACAATGACGCGCGATGATCCCCTCCCCGCCCAGCCCCCCCACGCCGCAGCCCGCACCGCCCATGCCGACCGCCGCCGTCGACCTCACCGTCGAACTGTGCGGCGTCCGCCTGTCCAACCCGTTCGTCCTGGCGTCGGGCATCCTGGGCACCCACGCCTCGCTCATGCACCGCGCAGCGCTCAACGGCGCCGGGGCGATCACGGCCAAGAGCTGCGGCCCGGCGCCGCGCGGCGGCCACGTCAACCCGAGCTGCGTCGCGTTCGGCCACGGGCTGCTCAACGCGATCGGCCTGGCCAACCCCGGCGCGGTCGACGAGGTCGCGCTTTTGGTCGCCACCAAGGCGCTCCTGGCGCCCCTCCGCATCCCGCTGATCGCCAGCATCTTCGCCGACGACGTGGAAGGGTTCGCCCGCGTCGCCACGACCGTCGCGGCCGCGGCGCCCGACCTGCTCGAGGTGAACATCAGCTGCCCCAACGTCGCCTCCGAGTTCGGCGAGCCGTTCGCCGCCTCCGCCGACGCGGCCGCCGCCGTCACCGCCGCCGTTCGCGCCGCGGTCGACATGCCCGTGATCATCAAGCTCGCGCCCAACGTCGCCGACCTCGCCCGCATCGCCCAGGCCGTCGTGGCGGCGGGCGCCGACGCGATCTGCGCGATCAACACGATGCCCGGCCTTCTCATCGACGCGGAGAGCGGGCGTCCGGTCCTGGCCAACCGCACCGGTGGCCTGTCCGGCGCCGCGCTCAAGCCCATCGCGCTCTACGCCGTCGACGTGATCGCCCGCGCCGTGTCCGTGCCGATCATCGGCACCGGCGGCATCGAGACGGCCCTCGACGCCGTCGAGATGCTCTCGGCGGGCGCGACGGCCGTCGGCATCGGCTCGGCGGTGTACGGCGCCGGCCCGGCGGTCTTCGGCACGATCGCCGCGGACCTCGGCCGCTGGCTTGACGCGCGCGGCCTGACGCTGACCGACGTCCGCGGCCGCGCCCAACAGCGCACCGCCTGGCCGGAGGCGGCGACACCGGCGCCCGTGCCGCATGCGGCGGCGGAGGGTGTCACCCGATGACGAGCACGGCGGTCTCCCGCCCCGCCGGCCTGCCCCGGCCGATCCGCTTGACGGCCGTGCGTGACGAAAACCCCCGTACGCGCACATTCGTCTTCGACGCGGCGCTCGATGCCGCGCCGGGCCAGTTCGCGATGCTCTGGCTCCCCGGGCTCGACGAGAAGCCCTTCAGCCTGTTGGATGTCGACCCCGTGACGTTCACCATCGCCGCCGTCGGCCCGTTCACCCGCGCGCTGCACCGGCTGGCGGTGGGCGATGTGGTGTGGTGCCGCGGCCCGCTCGGCACACCGTTCACCCTGCGCGGCCGCGACCACGTCCTCGTCGGCGGCGGGTACGGCGTCGCGCCGCTGCTGCTGCTCGCGCGCCGCGCCCTGGCCGCCGGGCATCGCGTCCGGAGCGTCATCGGCGCGCGGACGGCCGCCGACGTGCTGTTGGCCGAGGCCACGGCCGCCGCCGGCGCGACGGTCGCCGTCACGACGGACGACGGCAGCGCCGGCACGAGGGGACGCGTGACGGACGTCGTCGGCCCGTGGCTGGCGGACGATCCGCCGGCCACGTTGTACGCCTGCGGGCCGCACCCGATGCTCGCCGCGCTCCAAGCGCAGGCCGCTCGCGCCGGCATCCCGGCGCAGCTGTCGTGGGAAGCCTACATGCGCTGCGGCATCGGGATCTGCGGCAGCTGCGAGCACGAGGGGATGTTGCTGTGCGCGGATGGACCGGTCCTGTGCCACGGATGATGCGGAACGATGCTCGACGGGTCAGCGTCTGGGTCGCGACGCTCGCAATCGCCATCGTCCTAGCCGCCGCCAGCCGCGCCGACGTCGCGACGGGCCAGCCGAGCAGCGCGCCCGTCGCCGCGAAGATCGCCGGCCTGCGCGGTTCGAGCGCCGTCGCGCCGGAGAACACGCTGGCCGCTATCCGCCAGGCCGTGGCGGACGGCGCCGGCGCCGTGTGGGTGGAAGTCCGCGTCACCCAGGACGGCGTGCCCGTCCTGCTGCGCGACGCCTCGCTCGACCGAACGACGGATTGCACAGGCGATGTCGCCGCACAGACCGCCGCCGCCGTGACCGCGTGCGACGCGGGCGCGTCGTTCGACGCGCGGTTCGCCGGCGAGCGCGTGCCCCGCCTGGCCGACGTGCCCGGCGCGCTCGGCGCCGCCCGCCTCATCGT
>JBDTSC010000230.1:0-5983 GCA_039931375.1 Ardenticatenales bacterium | reverse complement strand
CGTTGCTGCGGCGGCGGGTGCCGTGGTGGCACGGGCTCGTGCGGGTGGGGGTGCTGTTGGGGGGGTGGCATGCGCTGCGGATCGGGACGCATGTGCGGGATGGGGTGGCGGGAGGGGTGTTGCGGGTGGGGCTTGGGCTCGTGCTCATCGACGGGGCATGGCGACTGGCGCGTGCCGGGTGGCGGCGCTCGGAGCGCGGCGCGCTTTCGCGTCGGGCCACACGCTCGCCCGTCGCCGCGCCGTCGGCGCCCGGCAAGGATCGGGCCGCCGGGCATGTCGATATGGCTTGACGGGAGTCGATGGATGGGCCACGTCGGAGGCGGTTGGACAAGGCGATTGGGGCGGCTCGGTTGGACGCGTTCACGGGTAGCCGTGGCGCTCGCCGTCGGCGTTGTGGCGTGCGCGGGGCTGGCCGCGGGCGCGCCGGCCGGTCCGCGCGGACTAGGCGTGCCGCTGGACGCGCTCGCTGCGGCGTGCAGCACCGCCAACCCGTTCATCGCCGTTGCATGCGTCGACCGCGTGATCGTCACCCAGGACACGATCTCCGATCGGCCGCACTATGCGTACGGGGCGCGCATCCGCGGGAGCGACACCGAGGTCGGCGCGATCTGGGGGATCGCCTACAGCTCGCGCGAGCAGGCGCTATACGTGGGTGCCACGCACGCTCGTGGGGCGGCGTTCGGCGACGGCGGTCCGGGCGGCATCTACCGCATCGCCCTCGCGGATGGCCAAGTGTCGCAGCCGATCACCGTGCCGGACGCGGGAGCGAGCCATCATCTGCCCAGCGCCCGCGGCTCCGACGCCGTAGCGCGCTACTGGACCGGAAAGACCAGCCTCGGCGATCTCGACCTGAGCGAGGATGAGTCCGAGCTGTTCGTCACGAACCTCGACGACCGACACATCTATCGCTTCGCGCTGCCGGACGGTCGCCTGATCGGCAGCTTCGCGACCGGCGGCCTCGACGAGCCGTGGTCGGACGACGCGCGGCCGTGGGGGCTTGCGGTGCGCGCGGGTGTCGTCTATCACGCGGTGGTCGACAGCGCCGAACAGACGCAGCACCGGGGCGATCTGCGCGTCGCCGTCTATGCCTCCGCACCGGACGGGTCGAACATGAGCGAGGTTTACGGTGCATCGCTCGATCGCCCGCGGGCGAAAGTTCAGGTGCTGGGCGGCGCCCCGGATACCGCGTGGCGGCCGTGGCGGTCGATCTCGCTCAAGCGCGAGATGAACGTCTACGCGATGCCGATCGCCTCCGACATCGGCTTCACGGCGAGCGATGACCTCGTGATCGGCTTAAAGGACCGGATCGGCGGGATGACGAACTTCGGCACGCTGATCTTCTCAGGCGCGATGCCGCCGCCACCCGGCACCGACACTGACGAGGAGTTCGGCATGGCGCTCGGCGACGTGGCGTTCGCCGAGCGGTCTGGGCCCGGGTGGTCCGCGCTTGAGACGCAGCGATTCCTGGACGATCCGGTGCGTCTGAATTGGCCGCAAGGCGGCATCGCGATGGCCGATGTCGAACGACGGGTGATCAGCGGCGCCACCGTTGTCCAGCCGTTCGACCGCGGCAAACTGTGGGACCCGGCCGCCCTGTGGTTCGGGCTATCCGCGCCCGAACCGGTGGCCGAAGAGTTCGCCTGTCTAGATCCGAACGAAGCAAGTTCCTTCCCGCTGGGCGGAGCCAGCGTCCATGCGGCCGAACTGCGACGCCCTGTCGCCGACCACACCCTCATTCGCGTCGTCGCACCGCCCGGCGATGTCGAGGTGCTCTGTCCCGCGATCGTCCACCCCACCGCCACGCCGACCGAGACGCCCATCATTTCACCGACGCCGTCCTCGACCCGCACCGCATCGCCGACCCGTACTCTAACGCTCACCCCGACACCGACGGAAACGGAAACACCAACGCCGTCCCCGACCCCGTCCCCCACCCGCGAGCCGTCGCCCATCTACCTCCCCATCACCCTCAGCGAACCCCAATGCCTCCCCATCCGCCCCAAGCTCGACGTCCTCCTCGTCCTCGACGCCTCCACCAGCATGCGCGACCTCACCCGCGCCGGCCGCCCCAAGATCGACGCCGCCGTCGCCGCCGCCCACGACTTCCTCGCCCGCCTCAACCTCTCCATGGACGGCGACCACGCCGGCCTAGTGTCGTTCAACGCCGTCGCGACGCTCGACAGCCCGCTCACCGCCGACCGCACCGCGCTCGACGCTGCCCTCGCCCGCGTCGCGCTCGCCCAATTCACGCGCATCGACCTTGGCCTCGACGCGGCGGCGGCCGAGCTCGCAGGCCCGCGCAGGCGCGTGGACGCGACGGCCGCGGTGATCTTGCTGACGGACGGGCGGTCGAATCCGGTGCCGGTCAGCGAGGCCGAGCGGGCGGCGGGTGTCGTCAAGGCGGCGGGGGCACGGCTGTTCACGATCGGCCTTGGACAGGACGTCGATGCAGAGGCGCTGCGGGCGATGGCGTCGCAGGCGGCGGACTACTTCGAGGCGCCGGATGGGGAGGACTTGGGGGCGATTTACGGGGCGATCTCGGCGGCGCTGCCTTGTGCGCCGTATCCGTATTGGCCGTAGGAATGGCCATAGGAGACAAGATGAACGGCATGTCGACCGCGCGACTCCGCGCCCTGCACGATCGCAACGCACCTGCCCGGCCGGGCAAGGCGATTGTGGTTGTCGTCTCGATGATGGCCGTGGCGGGCGGGTTGGCCGCCGGCTCGCCCCGGTCGCAGGACGCCGCCGCCGGTGTGCCGATGGATCAGATCGCGGCGGCGTGCAACACGTCCAACCCGTTCCTGGCGATGGCGTGCGTCGACCACGTCGCCGTGTTCCAGGACACGCCGCACGACACGCCGCATTACGTCCTCGGCTACCCGCCTGGGGGCGCCGCGAGCGCCATCGGCGCCGTGTGGGGGCTGGCGGCCAGCACGCGCGAGGGGGCGGTGTATGCCGCGGCCGTCCATCGTCGCGGCGCCGCGTTCGGGCCGGGTGGGCCGGGCGCGATCTATCGCATCGACCTGGCCACGGGCGATGTGACGCAGCCGATCACGGTGCCCGACGCGGGCGCGAATCGCCACGCGCCGGACGTGCGGGGGCTCGACGCCAGCGCGATCGCGTTCGCCGGCAAGACGAGCCTCGGCGACATCGACCTGAACGACGACGAGACCGAGCTGTTCGTCACGAACCTCAACGACCGCCGGATCTACCGCTACGGCGTCCCGAGCGGCGCGCTGCTCGGCAGCTTCGCAAACGGCGCCGCCGCCGAGCCGTGGGCGGACGACGCGCGGCCGTGGGGGCTGGCGGTGCGCAGCGGCATCGTCTACCACGGAGTCGTCGACAGCGCCGAGTCCGTCGTCGGCCGCGAGCACCTGCGAGCCGTCGTATACGCCTCGGCGCCGGACGGGAGCGGGATGCGCCGCGTCCTGGACGCGCCGCTCGACTACGAGCGGCCGCGCGTGGCGGATTTCCCGGTGGCGTCGACGTCGTGATCGGAATGGCGGACGCCGGCGTTCAACGCCCCGATGGTCATCCAGCCGATGCCGATCGTCGCCGACATCGACTTCGAGGCCGAGGATGGGGCGATGGCCATCGGCCTCAAGGATCGCCTGGGCGACATGGGGCCGCTGCCCCCGCTCCAGGGCAGCTTTACCGGCAGCTACGCGTTAGCCCTGGGCGATCTGCTCCACGCGCCCGTCGCCGCCGACGGCTGGGGGCCGGCAGCGACGGAGCCGTACCTCGCGCTACGCACCTATCGTACCCGCTGGCCCCAAGGAGGCTTGGCCACGCTGCCCCTCACGCCATCGTTGGCCACCGGGGCGACGATGTTCGCGCCGTTCGACACGATACCGCCGGTCCGGGTCCTGGCGCTCTGGTATCGCGGCCCGTTCGGCGAGCCGCGCCGGCTCGAGAACGCGTGCGAGGATCCGATGCCGGCACCGGTCGCCGCCGCCGGCCGCACGCGCGTCCTGGCCGCGCCGCTCAAGCGCCCGTCGCTGGACAACGGCGAGGTGCCACCCGGGCCGCCGCCACCCGCCATCGTGCCGGGCGATGTCGAGCGCGTGTGCGCCGTGCCCCCGCCCGCCACGCCGACGCCGCCGCCGACCACCACCGACGTCGCAAGCCCGCCGCCAGTGCCCACCGAATCGCCGACCGTAACCAAGCCGCCGACCGCCACCACCACGTCGACCGTCGAGCCGACCGCGACGCGTCCGCCCGGTCCGATCTACCTGCCGATCGCGCTCAGCGAGCCCCAGTGCCGCCCGCAGCCGCCCCGCCTGGACGTCCTCCTCGTCCTGGACGCCTCCACCAGCATGCGCGAACTCACCCGCGCCGGCCGCCCCAAGATCGACGCCGCCGTCGCCGCCGCCCACGACTTCCTCGCCCGCCTCAACCTCTCCATGGACGGCGACCACGCCGGCCTAGTGTCGTTCAACGCCGTCGCGACGCTCGACAGCCCGCTCACCGCCGACCGCACCGCGCTCGACGCTGCCCTCGCCCGCGTCGCGCTCGCCCAATTCACGCGCATCGACCTTGGCCTCGACGCGGCGGCGGCCGAGCTCGCAGGCCCGCGCAGGCGCGTGGACGCGACGGCCGCGGTGATCTTGCTGACGGACGGGCGGTCGAATCCGGTGCCGGTCAGCGAGGCCGAGCGGGCGGCGGGTGTCGTCAAGGCGGCGGGGGCACGGCTGTTCACGATCGGCCTTGGACAGGACGTCGATGCAGAGGCGCTGCGGGCGATGGCGTCGCAGGCGGCGGACTACTTCGAGGCGCCGGATGGGGAGGATTTGGGGGCAATCTATGGGGCGATCTCGACGGCGTTGCCTTGTGCGCCGTATCCGTATTGGCCGTAGGCTGTGTGGACATCAGCCGTAGGCCGTATCGACATTGGACGTCGGCCGAGCGATTGAAATCGCCGCTCAGTGGCAGCCTCCGGCTGCCGGGCGTCCGCCTACGCGGACGCATTGGATGGCCCGCGTCTGCGTAGGCAGACGCCTGGCGGCGGAACGCCGTCAAGGAGCGGCGATTTCAATCGCTCGTCTCGTCGCGGCCCCGACCCCGCTGCTACAATGCCGCCCAATGCCCCACCCCCCACCCGCCCCGCATCCGCCGCCCGGTTCGCCGTCAACCGCCGCGCGCCCCGACCGACCGCTGCCCGGGCCGGTCGCCGACGCGCTCGACAGCTACCTGCGGTACCTGACGGGCGTGCGCAACGCCTCGCCGTACACCGTGCGCAACTACGGCCACGAGATCGGCGAGGCGCTCGAGTGGCTTGTGGCCAACGGCGCGCGCGGCTGGGCGGACATCGACCGGCCGCGGCTGCGCTCGATGCTGGCGGATCCGCACATCGCCCACCTTGTGCCGGCCTCGATCGCACGGCGCGTCAGCGAGCTGCGCGCGTTCGGACGCTACCTGACGCGCGAGCTGCACCTCTCCAACGACCCGTTTCGCGGCATGCGGGCGCCCAAACAGGCCCAGCGGCTGCCCAAGGTGCTCACCGTCGAGGAGGTGCTCGCGCTGCTGGACGCGCCGCCGCCGACCGGCGTGCGCGGGCTGCGGGACCGCGCGCTGCTCGAGACGCTCTACGACGGCGGCCTGCGGATCGCCGAGCTGTGCCGGCTGGACCGGGAGGCGATCGACCTGCCGGGGCGGCGGATGCGCGTCTTCGGCAAGGGCAGCCGCGAGCGGATGGCGCTGTTCGGACGGCCGTGGGTTGAGGCGATGGAGCGCTACCTGGCGACCGCCCGTCCGTGGCTGGCCGCGCAGGCCAACCGGCCGACGGACGCCGTCTTCCTCAACCGCCGCGGCGGACGCCTCGGACCGCGCAGCGTTCAGCGGATCGTCGCCGCCTACGGCCGCGCGATCGGCCGCGACGACGTCACGCCGCACGTGCTGAGGCACAGTTTCGCCACGCACCTCATGGACGGCGGCGCTGATCTGCGCAGCGTCCAGGAGCTGCTGGGGCACAAGAACCTGCAGA